>JBKJYB010000197.1:0-3339 GCA_046716045.1 Nitrosospira sp. | reverse complement strand
CTAACGCCTGCGGCCGACCGGCGAAGCGATACCCAGCGCCTCCCATCCAGAGACCCCGAGGCGGCGCACCGTCTCGATGTTCTTCTGATAGATTTCCTTGGCCTCGGGAAATGCCGCGACTGCCGTGTTCACACTCGTCTCGCGCAGAATGTGCAGCATGGGATAGGGTGAGCGGTTAGTGTAGTTCGAAACGTCGTGCATCGTCGTGCCGGCAAACTGGTATGCCGGATGAAAGCTCGCTATTTGAAGCACTCCTGCGAACCCGAATCCTTCGATAGCTGCGTCGCCAACGGCGAGAAAATCATTGTAATCGAGGAATTCGGTGAGTACCTGCGGGTGGATGAGCAACGTGGTATCCACTGCCTGTGGAGCCGCCTGCGCCAGGATACGCAACTCTCGCTCGAGATCATCGAGCAACGCCTCGGAGTTCTGCGCCTGGCTTACCGCGTAGCGAATCTGGTCCTTGACGTAGACAGCCTTGGCGAACGGGCAAAAGTTGAGACCAATTACCGCCCGCTCTATCCACGCACGGGTGGCAGCGACTACTTCATCAGGATTGAGAACGATGCTGCGGGTATTCATCTGTCACTCGCTATGAGGGGGAGCGTAAGACCAAGCAAGATTCACCTGGAATGGGTGCCGATCAGCCTGACTTTGTTATCGGGTGACAATTTTGCGCCCTAACGCCGACACCTGCTCCCTAACTCGGCGTAGTGGATCGCTCTATAGAGCCGGCCATCAAATAGTTTAGAGAAGATTTCTGGATTCCCGCTTTCGCGGGAAAAGGAGTTTTCCTACAGCGTCAACACAAAGCTAAGCGGCCGAGGGACGCGCAACGTCTCCGAGGTTCGGTTGAACGACATGTTACATGTTATATGACACTTAGCCCCAAAATATTCCCGTTTGGTCACGCTGCACCTCGGTCAACAGCTTTTCAATATCTTTACTTTCCGGGTATGGCTCGAAGAGATGCCATTTGTTGTTTCGATCCGCACAGTATAGGAGCCAGACACTCTTCTTTTCGTCTTTCTTGAATCTGGCTACAGCCATCTCCCCCCATGTTGCGGGGTCGTTGAAACGAGGACGGCACTCAAATAGCTTTACTTCATTTCCTCTGATCTTGAACGTGACCTGTACTTTATTTCTGACGTGAGCTGGAACCTTACCCTCACAATACGCTTTGAAAAGCTTTTTCATTCTCGCGCGCTCAAATTCGGATAGCGACATTTAATACGACTCGTGGTTTTTGTGACGCATAACTTTGTTATCGGGAGACAGTTTTGTGCCCCAACGCCGCCACCTGCTTCCTAACTCGGCACGGTGGATCGCGCTACGATCAACTTGCTGTTTTTTTCACAACTATACTGGATTTTTAAACGCGCGCGGTATTAGATAATCGTGAAAAGCACAGGATTTTCAATAAAAAAATAGCCGAGGGATGAATCAAGAAGAAGCTCGACCGTCTCCTCTTGGCACTTTAGTTGCCCGTCGTCACTGCATCGAGATCAGCGGCTGCTATCGGGAAACACGAACTTCCATTCCCGGCCGCACTCGACGCTCGACTACAAGTCACCAGTGTGATTTCTGGTGGACTGGATCAACGCCCAACAAGATAAAAAACTGGTAGCATGAAACCCACCCGTTGGAAGACGAAAAACCAAGGGAACCTCATTTTGAGTAATTAGCGGTGATAAAAACGAGTAATTCGCCTCCACAGAATTTCTCTACACTCCCCCCAGATTGCGTGTTGAACGCGCTGGAAAGCGTCGGCTTTCGCAGCGATGGCCGCCTGCTGGCACTCAACAGCTACGAGAACCGCGTCTACCAGATCGGCATGGAAGAGGGTGCGCCACTGGTGGCGAAATTCTATCGTCCCGGGCGCTGGACGGATGCCGCCATACTCGAAGAACACGCCTTCGTGCAGGAACTGGCTGAGCGCGAAATTCCTGTCGTGCCCGCGTTGGTGCTGGATGGAAGAACGCTGCACAGTTTCGAGGGATTCCGCTTCGCTGTTTTTCCAAAACACGGTGGCCGTGCGCCCGAACTGGAAGACCGCGACACGCTGGAATGGATGGGACGCTTCCTCGGGCGCATCCATGCTATCGGCACCCTCAAGCCTTTTCGCGAACGCCCCACGCTGGATATTGCCAGCTTCGGTGAACAGCCGCGCGATTATCTGCTGACGCATGAATTTATTCCGGCTGATCTCGATGCGGCCTATCGCAGCGCCGTGAATCAGGCGCTGGACGGCGTGCGCCACTGCTTTGCGCGTGCGGGTGAAGTGCGCGCATTGCGCCTGCACGGCGACTGCCACGTGGGCAACGTGCTATGGACAGACGACGGTCCGCACTTCGTGGATTTTGACGACAGCCGCATGGGACCGGCGGTGCAGGACTTGTGGATGTTATTGTCGGGCGAGCGCGCCGACAGGGTGCGGCAGTTGACCGGCGTACTGGCCGGGTATGAGGATTTCTGCGATTTCGACGAACGCGAATTGCATCTGGTCGAGGCGCTACGCACCCTGCGCCTGATCCATTATGCGGGGTGGCTCGCGCAGCGCTGGGACGATCCCGCCTTCAAGCAGGCGTTTCCGTGGTTCAACACCCAGCGCTATTGGCAGGATCGCGTCCTTGAATTGCGCGAACAAATCTCGCTGATGGATGAGCCGCCGCTGTGGCAAGCATGACAGTTGTTCCTATGTGCCCTGCTATAGCTATTGGAAAAACAATTGAAAATTGAGTCTTTCAAGTTTATATGGATACGAAAACGATACTCTGTCCGTGCGGCGATGCAGCGTTAACAGCGAAACCGCTGGGAACCCAAGGCAGCAACAAAAAATACGCCGACTGCTGCGGCCGCTATCTGGATGGCGGCGAAACCGCTCTCACCGCGGAAGTATTGATGCGTTCACGCTACACCGCATACACCCTCGGCCGTGAAGATTATCTACTGGCGACCTGGCATCGCAGCACACGCCCCACTTCACTTGAACTGAAAAGTGAACCGCGCCGTAAATGGCTGGGGCTGAAAGTGAGGCGCCATGAACAGTTAGAACCGGATCATGCGGTGGTGGAATTTGTGGCGCGCTACAAGGTGGAGGGCCGCGCACATCGTTTGCATGAAATCAGCCGCTTTGTGCGTAAGGCGGGGCAGTGGTTCTATGTGGATGGCGATATCGTCTGAGGCCGAGGCTGGAAACGACACAAAACAGACTCTCGCTACCGCTCACGTAAGCGAGGGTCAGGAGCAGGCGTCTCGTCCCGAGCAGTCTTTCGGACTATTGCTGCGGGTCTCGAACTACAATACAGTAAAAATTCTTACCACGCAGAACGTGAAATG
>JBKJYB010000196.1:0-6853 GCA_046716045.1 Nitrosospira sp. | reverse complement strand
TCTCGGTCAGGTATGGCTGTCAAGTAACGATTTCCTGATTACCAACTATGGCGGCGACCCTGGACGGAACTGGGCAGAGCGACGCTGGAAGCATACGCCGCTGCGCGACGTGGCGGGAATGCTGCTCTCATTTTCGGAGGCGGCTGCGGCGGCGCTGGATCATGTAGCGGCTGATTTACCTGAAACGGGCATCGCGCTGCGGCAACAGATGGATAACTGGCAAGCGCTGGCAAGCCGTGATTTCTTCAAGAGCTATCGCAGAGCGATGAAGGGGAATGCCTTGTTTCCTTCCGATGCGCGGGCCGTGGATACATTAGTCACGCTGTTCATGGTGGAAAAGGCCGCCGCCGGCGTGACCAGCGCGCTCACGCAACGTTTGAAAGCAGCCGCCGCCATGCGGCAGCTAATACGGCTTAGCCAGCTCACTCAGCGAAGAAGATAGGCGGGAAGGAGAAACTGTGAAGATAAGGTGCAGGCTTGCGTACACGATCCCATGACATGCCTTATGGCGCGCAGATCGCGGAAAAGGGCGTACGCTTTCGTCTGTGGGCGCCCGGCTGCGAACGGGTAGCGCTGTGCGTCCCCCACCACGATCTGGCGCAACACGAGCGGGTGTTGCCGATGGATGCGCGTGGTGATGGCTGGTTCGAACTCGTCACATCCCGCGCTAGCGCGGGGACGCACTATCACTTCGAGGTAAACGGCGGCCTGCGTGTGCCGGACCCGGCTTCGCGCTTCAATCCGGACGATGTGCATGGCGCAAGCGAGGTGATCGATCCGGCGGATTTCGACTGGCGGGACGCGGCGTGGCGCGGGCGCCCGTGGGAAGAAGCCGTGATCTATGAATTGCACGTGGGCACATTCTCGCCCGAGGGTATCTTCGCGGGGGTGACCGAACGGCTGGACTATCTGGCGGAACTGGGCGTGACGGCGATTGAACTGATGCCGGTGGCCGATTTTCCGGGCGCGCGCAACTGGGGCTATGACGGCGTGCTGCCCTACGCGCCGGATAGCCGCTACGGCCGCCCGGATGACCTCAAGGCATTGATTCAGGCGGCGCACGCGAAGGGCCTGATGGTGCTGCTGGATGTGGTGTACAACCACTTCGGACCGGAGGGAAATTATCTCCACGTTTACGCGAAAGAATTCTTTACCGAAAGTCACCACACCCCATGGGGCGCGGCGATCAATTTCGACGGCCCGCGCAACCGGAATGTGCGCGAGTTCTTCATCCACAATGCGCTGTACTGGCTGCACGAGTATCACTTCGACGGCCTGCGCCTGGATGCGGTGCATGCGATCATCGACGGCTCCGAGCCCCACATTCTCACCGAACTGGCGGAGCGCGTGCATGCGAGCATCGGCCGCGAGCGCCAGGTGCATCTGATTCTGGAGAACGACGCCAACGAAGCGCGCTACCTCGGTCGCGGCCCCCATATTGCTCAATACGCCGTCCCATATGTCACATGGTATGCCGCCCAATGGAATGACGATATTCACCATGCGCTGCACGTCCTCGCGACCGGCGAGACGGACGGATACTACGTGGACTACGCCGATGAGCCGATCCGCCACCTTGGACGCTGCCTGGCGGAAGGATTTGCTTATCAGGGAGAAGCGTCGGCTTATCGCAGCCATGCGGAGCGTGGCGAGACAAGCGCGCATTTGCCGCCGCAAGCCTTCGTGTCCTTTCTGCAATGTCACGACCAGGTGGGCAACCGCGCTTTCGGCGAACGCATTACGCATATTGCGCCGGAGCCCACTGTGCGCGCGGCGGCGGCTATCTATCTGCTGGCGCCGGGCATCCCCATGCTGTTCATGGGCGAGGAATTCGCCGCGAAGTCGCCTTTTCAGTTCTTCTGCGACTTCGGCGACGAACTACGCGCGGCGGTGACACAAGGGCGGCGGCGTGAATTTGCCCGGTTCGCGCGTTTTGCCGACCCGGCGACACAGGCAACCATACCGGACCCAAACGCAACTGAGGCTTTTCTTATCTCAAAACTGGACTGGGATTCGCTCAGGAACGAAGCGCAAGCTGGCTGGCTGGCGTACTACCGGAGCCTGTTGAAGCTACGGCGAGACGTCATTATGCCGCGCCTGTGTGGCATGACGGGACACTCCGCGAAGTTCGAAGTGCTCGCACCAGGTGGCCTGCGGGTGCAGTGGCATCTGGGTGACGGCTCTACACTGAGGCTGCTGGCGAATTTTTCGAGAGAGGAAATTCGCGCAGCCGCACCAGCCGGACAGGCGATATTTGCTTCGTCAGCAGAGACAGCAAAAGGCATGCTCAATCCGTGGTCCGTGGTGTGGACGCTCGAAAACTAACCCGGATATCCGGGCCGAAAGGAAACCCATGAGCAATCCGCTTGATCAACTGTGCGACCGGTATGGCGTCCTGCCCCGTTATAGTGATATCTGGGGCAATCCCCATTTTACCTCCGAAGCCGCGAAGCGCGCCCTGCTTGCGGCCATGGGGGTGGCGGCGGGCACGGAAGAAGAAATCACCGTATCCTTGCAGACTTTCGAGCAACGCAAATGGGAGCGGCCGCTGCCGCCGGTGCAGGTGGTACGCGAACCGGCGCGGCCATATTGCATCGCCATCACACTGCCGGCGAGCGAGGATAAACTGGCCTATCGCTGGTATCTGCGCCGGGAATCTGGCACCGGGGACGCAGGCGAATTCATACCCGCCGCGCTGGAAGAGGCGGAACGCGGCCATCTTGATGGCCGGGAATTCGTGCGGCGGACGCTGGTGCTGGACCTCGCGGTGGAACCGGGCTATCACCGCCTCTCCATCGAATGCACGGACGGGCGTGGCATCATTGCGGAAATGATGTTCATCGTCACGCCCGCCGCCTGCTATGAACCGCCGTTGATTCATGGGGAAAAGCGCGCATGGGGGTTCGCTGTCCAGCTCTACGGCATCCGCTCCGAGCACAATTATGGTATCGGAGATTTCGGCGACCTGCGCCATCTGATTGAATTCTGTGCTGCATCCGGGGCCAGCGCGGTACTGCTTAACCCGCTGCATGCGCTGTTTCCGCATGCGCCGGAACACGCGAGCCCATACAGTCCTTCCAGCTGCACCTATTTCAATACACTGTATCTGCACATTGAAGCCATTGCCGATTTTGCCGAGTGCGAAGAGGCGCGTGCGATAGTGTTCGCTCCGCAGTTCCAGGCTCGACTGCGGGCCTTTCGCGCCGCCGAGCAGGTGGATTACAGCGGTGTCGCGGAGGTGAAGTCGAAGGTTTTTGAACGCCTGTACCAGCATTTCAGTGCCCGTCACCTGAGCCAAAACACCTACCGCGGGCAGGCTTTCCGCATCTTTCAGGCCGAGCGCGGCGAGAGCCTGCGTAAGCAGGCGTTGTTCGAGGCGCTGCAGGAGTATTTTCATGGACAGGACAGCGCAGTGTGGGGCTGGCCCGCATGGCCGGAAGTTTACCGCGACCCGCATGCACCCGAGGTCGCGGCATTCTGCAGCGCCCACCTGGAACGGGTCGAATACTTCGAGTACCTGCAATGGCAGGTTTCCGGTCAACTGCGTGCAGCCGGCACGCGTTCGTGGGAACTGGGTCTCGGCATCGGCATGATGTTCGACCTGGCGATCGGGGTGGCGGAAGGCGGCGCCGCAACCTGGATGCAGCGCGAACTTTACGCATTGACCGCCAATGCCGGCGCGCCACCGGACCAGATCAACCGGCTCGGACAGGACTGGGGCTTGCCGCCCTGGATTCCCCATCAGCTGACCGAGGCAGCCTATGCGCCCTTCATCGAGCTGCTGCGCGCCAACATGCGCGATGCCGGAGCGCTGCGCAAGGACCACGTGATGGGCTTGTTCCGCCTGTTCTGGGTCGCGCGCAGCCTGCCCATCGCGGAAGGCGCCTACGTGCGCTATCCGTTCGAAGACCTGCTCGGCATTCTCGCCTTGGAGAGCCAGCGCAACCGCTGCCTGGTCGTGGGCGAAGATCTGGGCACGGTGCCCGATGAGGTGCGTCAGGCGTTGCAACCCATGAACGTGATGTCGACGCGACTATTGTATTTCGAACGGCGGGAAGATGGCCGGCTAAAGCCGCCGCAAGCGTATCCGGTGAATGCGGTGGCAGCGGTTACGACACATGATCTGCCGACGCTGGCAGGTTTCTGGCAAGGGCTGGACATCGACCTGCGCGACCGCCTGCATCCGATTCCGGATGACGAAATCCGGAACCAGCAGGTCATCCAGCGCGCGGAGGACCGTGCGCAACTACTGGTGGCGCTGGAGTGCGAAGGCGTACTGCCGGAAGGCAGCGGCCTGCATCAGGTGAGCTTTCCCGAGATGAAGCCGGAGCTAGCGGCGGCAGTGTACACCTATCTGGCGCGAGCGCCGTCCAAGCTGCTGCTGGTGCAAATGGAAGACGGCTTCGGCGTATGCGAGCAGCCGAATCTGCCGGGCGTGAGGGAGCCGGCCTACCCTTCATGGCGGCTCAAGATGCCGTTCAATCTGGAAGAGTGGCCTGAAAACGGCTACTTGCAAGGGATCATGCTCGCGTTGCGTCAGGAGCGGCCGGTATCCGAGGTGGCGGGTCATGCTGAGAACACGGTCTCGGAGAACCTGAAGCTGTGGATTCCCCGGGCGACTTACCGGCTGCAATTGAATCGCGACTTCAATCTGAAGCAGGCTACGGGGCTGATTCCCTATCTGGATGAGCTGGGAATAAGTCATTGCTATCTGTCGCCGCTGCTCAAAGCCCGCCCCGGCAGCCGCCACGGCTATGACATCACCGACCACAGCAGCCTCAATCCGGAGATCGCCAGCGCCGAAGACTTTGAACAATTCGCAACTGCATTGAAACACCATGGGATGGGCCAGATCATGGATGTGGTACCCAATCACATGGGCATCATGGGCAACGAAAACGGCTGGTGGCTGGACGTGCTGGAAAATGGCCCGGCATCCGGGTTCGCCGCCTATTTCGATATCGACTGGTATTCCATGGCCGGGGAACTATCGGGGCGGGTGGTGCTGCCCATTCTCGGCGATCACTATGGTACGGTTCTGGAGAATGGGGAACTCAGGCTCGCGTTCGATGTGGAACAGGGCTCGTTCAGCGTGTTTTATTACGAACACCGCTTCCCGGTCGATCCGCGCGAGTATCCGCGCATTCTGGGTCATGGGCTAGAGCGCCTGCAGACGCGGCTGGGGAGCAGTCACCCGGAATTCCTGCGATTCCAGTCCCTGATTACGGCCTTTGCCCATCTGCCATTGCGCGACAATGTATCGCCTGAAGCAGTGGCGGAGCGAGCCCGCGACCGGGAAGTCCACAAGCATCACCTGGCCACACTGTTCGCAACCAGTGCCGACATTGCGCAGTTCATGCAGGAGAATGTGGCGGCATTCAACGGCACGGCGCCCGATACGGGGAACTTTGATCCGCTCCACGAACTGCTGGAAGCCCAAGCCTACCGGCTGGCTTTCTGGCGTGTAGCAGCGGACGAGATCAACTATCGCCGTTTCTTCGATATCAATGATCTGGCGGCGCTGCGCATGGACAACCCGGAAGTGTTCAAGCATACACACCGGCTGGTACGTGAGTTGCTGGCGCGCGGCCATGTTAATGGGCTGCGCATCGATCATCCGGACGGTTTGTACGCACCGAAGGAATATTTCGAGCGCTTGCAAGCGATGGCGGCGGCGCTCTCTCCCAAAACCGAGGAGGAAAACCCCAAGCCGCTATATGTGGTGGTGGAGAAGATCCTCGCTTCCCATGAGCATCTGCCGGAGTCGTGGCCGATCCATGGCACCACGGGCTATGACTTCGCGGCGGTGTGCGGCGGCCTGTTTGTCGACGGCGGTGCCGCCGATCATTTCACCCGCATCTATCAGAGCTTCATCCGCGCGCGGCCGGACCTGGACGAAATCGTGCGTACAAACAAGCACCGGATCATGGAAACCGCACTGGCGGGGGAACTGCAAGTGCTGGCCATGCAACTGACGCGCATCGGGAAAGCCAGCCGCCGCACCTGCGACTTCACCTTCAACAGCCTGCGCGGTGCGCTGGCCGAGATCGTGGCGAGCTTCCCGGTCTACCGTACCTATATCGCCGGCTGCGAGACTTCAGCGGAAGACACCCGTTATGTGGATTGGGCGGTGGGAGTCGCGAAGAAGCGCAGCCAGGCGGCGGACACCAGCATTTTCGATTTCGTGCACGACATGCTGCTGGCGCTATACGCCGAGGGAAAGAGCGAGGCGCAGCATGATGCGGTGTACGCCTTCGCCATGAAATTTCAGCAGTACACCGCCCCGGTGATGGCCAAGGCAGTGGAAGACACGACCTTCTACCAGTACAACCGGTTAGTGTCCCTGAACGAGGTCGGTGGTGAGCCGCAGCGCTTCGGCGTATCGCTCGCGGCATTCCACCGGGAGAATCAGGAGCGCGCGCGCCGCTGGCCGCATGCGATGCTGGCCACTTCAACCCACGACAACAAGCGCTCGGAGGATGTTCGAACGCGCATCAGCGTGCTCTCCGAGATACCGGAGCAGTGGAACAGCGCGCTTTCCCGCTGGAGCAAGCTAAACCGAAGCAACCGCCGCAAGCTGGAAATGCGGCTGGATACCGGATACGCGCCGAGCCGCAACGACGAGTATCTGCTTTATCAGACGCTGCTGGGGGTGTGGCCCTTTGTCCCGCCGTATCCGGCGGGACAAACCGAAGCTGGCCCCCCGGATGCGGCGGAGCTGGCCCGGCTCTCCGAACGCTTGGAGGCCTACATGCTTAAGGCCGGACGCGAGGCGAAGGAACATAGCTCGTGGATCAATCCAGACACAGGATATGAAGAAGCGGTGCGCGATTTCATACGCGCGCTGCTATTC
>JBKJYB010000195.1:0-3608 GCA_046716045.1 Nitrosospira sp. | reverse complement strand
TTCGCTGGCAAGCAATGTCCAGTCGGCGACAAGGGCAGCGGCATGAAGCGCCAGCACCCCCCCCACGATCCAGGCCGCCGGCCGCAGACGCGCCGTCAATCCGGAAAAAATGCGCCCGCGCTTATGTTCCCGCAACAGGTTGCCGCCGGTAGCCGCTAATGCCTTCCGCCAGTCCCAGGTTCCCCCGAGGCGAATGGCGGCCCCAAGTTCACGCTGCCAGGCGTCGATATCAGGCGTTACCGTGATTTCCCCAGCCAATCCCTCCGTCGGCGCCGCCATTGTATAAAGTGCGATGGATGCCGGCCGGGTCCCGCGCGTCTCCGCTTCTTCAAGCATGAGCCGCAGGGACAGCGGAGGCGACGCATGGTTACCGCAATCGGTCGCCGCGCCTTCAAACTCGCCGGTGCGTAAGAATCCTTCGCGGCCATCCCAGGCGAGACTCCATTCTCCCGCCACCCACGGTAATAACAGTGTTTCACAGTGAATTTCGTCCACCCGGATGGCAGCCGCGCCAAGCGCATCGAGCCAATGCGCCAGTCGCTTTTTATCGACAACCGCGAGTACGTCGTCATCTCCCGAGGAGCCGATCCAGCTTACCTGATTGGCGTCCGGTTCGCGCAGCGTTTCCTCTTCAATCGCAAAAGCCAGTATGGCGCTTGCGCGGCGCCTGGCTGTGGCGGGTAAACGGGCGCGCGTGAGTAAAACCTGGGCGGCGGGTATGATCAACTGCACGCGCCCGGCGCGCGCATGCCTGGCGCATTGCAGCAGATCCGCAAGCTGTCCCTCAAGCGGCCCTCCCCCTGTCATGGGCTCGCGATCATCGTCAATGCAGACCCATTCACATCCCAGCGATTCATCCGGAAGCTGGCAATAAATTCTAAGCAGGCTCATAGGTATTTGCGCCAGATGATGGCGGGCCATCCGGCATCCATACGGGCGAGCAATACCACGCCTCGCGCCTGCGCCTCGCCTATCGTTACGCGCAGCGTCGCCACGAAGTAATCACTGCTTATGCTGACGTCGTTATCTTCCGCCACGGCGCCCTGGGGAAGCCGGTTAAGAAAATCGGCATCATCACGAAAATAGGCGCGCTGGCGCTGCTCGACCAGCGTGCGCGCACCGTTGATCCCCAGACCTTCTATCACGGCGGCCAGAACCTCCGGCGGCGCGGTATTCACGTTGATACTGGTAAAGCGCGGCAGCGCCGTCACAAACGGGCGCAAGCGTGCGCGCGTGGAGCTGTCAAAACCACGGACCAGCGCGAGTTCGGCCACATCTGTCAGCGGCCGGTTGGAAGCAAGATAAGGTGGATTCAACCCGAGATAGTACTCGTCTTCGGCACCCCCTTGCGGCTGTGGCGCGCTGTCGGCGTCCATCCAGTCGGCAAGCGCATCGGCAAGCGCGCCTGGCAAGTTCAGAAGCGCCAGCAAGCGTTTGAAGCGGGCGAGGTACGGTGCGCTGACTTTTCCCTCCTGCACCAGGTTATTGAGATTGAACATGCCCTGCTGGTCATCAATACTGCCCGCAAGTTCGCCTTTCTCGATGGGCATCACGGGCATTCGCAAGGCCCATGCTTCACCCAGATGGTCAACATTGCTTAAGCGGCGGTCATCGCTCAATACGGCGCGAATCCAGTCCACCCCGGCTTGCACCATGACTTGTGCCTGAACATGTTCGTTCGTGAGTTGACTCTGCCGCATCCAGATATTCTGCGGGACAATAATCGCGGTCGCCGCTATCGCGGCAAGCGCGACGACACCCATGGCAAGCACAACGGCCACACCGCGTTGCGCCGCTCTCATGATGTCAGCGGAAAATGCGCTCGATTTCCTCGCCCGAGGCAAGCGCGATACGCACGCGCACGGCCTGGGGAATCGAAGAAATCGCGGCAGCCGGTGACCCTTCCATCATACCTGGCCAGACATTCATCCATAGTCGATCGACATTAAGGTATTGTAATTCGAGCCGGGTTACTCCGGTCAATACGGGATAGCGTTCCGGTTGCACGCCGGGCGCGACATCGAGACCGGGCCATAGCCAAAGCTCGATTTCCTGTTTCTCGTTAAGCAGGTAGCCGATCCGCCGCGCGGTATCCATGCCGTCGGCCGAGGCAAAGCGGCTGAATTCTAGATGCGGAGATGATGCGCCTTCAGGCGTTACCTGAAGTCTTCCGTTCCACGCCGGTGCGGCGCCGGACGCAACCCTCACCGGACGTGGTGCCGCAAGTTGCATGTCACGCTCAAAGCGCGTGAAGAAAGATCCCACACGCCGCCACTTCTCGGTCTCCTGTCTGACATATTCTCGCGCATCAAGCACCGCGCCCAGTCCACGATAGGACATCAGCGCCAGCAGAGAGAGGATAATCAAGGCGGTCAGCAGTTCGATCAATGTAAACCCATGGGACATCGAACCGGAAACGGATTTCATTGAACTATTCCCGGCGGTTGCGCCAGAAACCCCGTAAGCTGCGCGAGCAGGTAGGATTCCTGGGGAACCGCGAACACGAAGATACTGACCCGGCGAAATGCGGGGTTGGATGTCTCAATGACCTCCTCGCGCCAGATGAAATGGGTATTCCCCTGACGTGCCGTACCCCGATAGGTGCCCGATGGCAGCCAATCCCCCCGCGCGCGCTGCTCCGCCAGCAGATTTTGCGCGACCCAGCTGGCGAACAGGCGGGAACGCAATTCGCCAACATTGCTCGTACCCTGCCCCGTGGCGCGCAGCGCCGCCATGAGCGCGACCGCGATAATCGCCAATGCCGCCAGCACTTCGATCAACGTGAACCCGGTCTCGCTATCGCGGCGCATTCTTGCCATTTGTTTTGTCTTGTCCCGGCAACACACGCACATCTCCGACCGGAGAGCCGGTAACGGTATAATACTCCGCGCCAAGCGCCAGTTTTATGGCATAAGCCATGGTCGAACCCTGAGGACTGAATTCCAGCCGCATGGCATCGCGCGCGCGCATGGTCTCGATTAGCAGGCTGGCAATCATCATACCTTGCGGCAGCGTTCGCGCACGCAATAACTCATTGCCGCGAATTTCCAGCCATCCGGTATTCTCGCGATACCGCCAGAACCGGTAGCCCGGGCCATCAGCGGTCCATGCGATGGGTTTGCCCGAGATGCGCGCCTCGATTCCGGCGAGATCAAGAAGCTGTGCCAGTCGCTCCGCCTCGACGCGAAGCAGCGCGCGCTCATCCGGCCGGACGATGACGGTGACCAGCCCGGCAAAAAGACCCATGATCACCAGCGCGACAAGCACCTCGATAAGTGTGAAACCCCCGCTTCTCTTTCCCGTGATCGCTGTGATCACGATTTTCGCCCACCCTGGAAATCAGGGAATCTCTGAATAGATCCCCCGTGCCTCCCTCGTTTTTGGGAAATCCTGCCGCGCAAAATTATTGTCCCTCTTGCGGACAAACTCAGGGACTGGTTCAGAAATTCCTTAGAGATTCCAGGAGCCAATATCGGCGTCGTTGCCTACTCCACCAGAAACGCCATCCGCACCAAAACTGAAAACATCAATCTCTCCGTGTACGCCGGGGTTCAGATACTGGTAGGGATTACCCCACGGATCCTTGGGAAGTCGCTCCACATAACCTC
>JBKJYB010000194.1:0-3462 GCA_046716045.1 Nitrosospira sp. | reverse complement strand
GGTATCATGCACGCGCTCCTGAAAGAGGCCGTCATCACGGGAAATCTGGTGGAAGCCGGGTAACTTGCCTACTGTGCCCATGGCGAGACTCCTACGATGAGAAATATACGTTACACACGCGGCCAATCGGTTGATTATTTCGCTGCCATAGCCGGAATCACAGGGAACGCCGAATGATATTGGCCATAACATTTCCCTTTAACCTAAATCCGGTAGTTGGACGGGGTGAAGTGTGCGGTTTTTGGGGCGCAGGGCAAGGCGCAACGACGCGGAATGGTCGTTCCATTCCAAGAAGTTGCAACGTAGCCTTGTGCCGCAAAAACTGTGCAATTCACCCCGTAGCGGGCTCACCCGAAAGGTGAGAGTCAAATAATACGAAATATTGTTATTAATCATGGCACTGATCTATTAAATGAGCGGTCAACTACCGGATTTAGGTTCAATCGAACACCACTGATAGATCTGTACCGAATCACCAATGCCTGCGCGATGCGATGAGCAGCTCTGTGGCAAGAGGTTAAGACCGTATGCCGTCAGCACGCTCTGCGCTTTTTCTCGTTCAGCACGATTCATCAATTCGATATCGTTTTTGCTCCTTTTCTTTTTAGGTAAAAGCTCTAATCGGCAAGAAGCCCCCTGCGTAATATCGGCCACTGGGTTTACAGCCACACGGAATCTGAATTTTTCCGTTATCCATCGTACAGTCGCGCAACTATATGGACTACTCGTCAAACCAAGACTATCGGCTATTCTTCGGATCTTATTAGCTCGGTCAACGGTAGAATCATAATGGCCCTGAAACAATGCGAAGGTCGGCCCGCCACGCTGGCTCACCATGCTTTTTATGTGGGGCGAAAAGCCATCCCCTTGCGGAAAATTTCCATTGATTTGTGCGAAAGCAACTTTTGAGGGGAAGCCCAAGGCAAGCCATGACCATGGTGGGTCACCTTCCGTTATTAACACGGTAGTGCGAGCCGGATCCAATAGCTTCGGTACGTCAACGTGAAATGGCCTCTCGCTCCATGGATTGTGCCCCCCAGGTCTTGATTCCCCCCATTAAAACCACAAGTGTGGCAAACATGATAGCCCATGCTGATACACGTCGAGCTTTGTCATACGGTAGTAGCTTATTGCATAGGATGAAGATCGCCAGTGGCGCTAGCAACTCCATCGGAACTAAGTACCGGTAAATACTGAAAAGTTTCATCCATAGCACAAAGCCAATTACAATCACGACAATGATATATCTGGCGGACGGGTCCATTCTCGAAGCGTGCGTTTTGCCCTGAGGGTTCAATAGCGTCGCGATCGTGAGAGCAATTATCAATGCATAGATAATTGCCCAGATAATCTGGCGAACGGCGATTTGTCCCACTTTTTGCGCATCAACAGAAATAATGAACGGCCAGAGCAATTCCTGCCATAACCCGTGAGGTAGCCAGGAAGTATCTGCAACACCAATTCGTGCTGCAAGAGTGTTTGGAAAAATACTGCCAAATTGCGGAAAGAGCGGATTGCCGAACGTCTGCCACATTATGTAGAACCAGTATCCAGCGGTAGATGCGAAGCCGACCAAGATGCCGACGCCAAATACAAAGGCAACTTTGATGCGTGCCATTGGTGGCAAGGGGAGGGTGAGCAAGCCCGCGCAAAGTGCGATAGCATAGATCGCATTGGTCAATTTCAGACCGGTACCCATGCCCATCAGCAATCCTGCTGCTAGCAGCATCAATAAAGAGAGAACGAGCTCTGTCTGGAATCTCTGCCATGCGTGCAGAATGATCAGAATGGATGAAAGACAGAACAGCGAAGTCATGTTGTCTCCCATCGTATTACCAAGTTCTGAGAGAAAATTAACCGTCAGGCATCCTGAGAGTGCCAGCAGCAAAGGTACCCGGTACTTGTCTGCTTGTGGTAACGCTGGCAAAACTCTGCGGCAGATCTCGACTAGAAACACAAAGTTTAAACCGTGCGCTGTGCCCATCAGAAAACCAAGCAGACGCGGAGGCAGATGCATCATGGCGAGGTAGTAAGGTACATCCAGAATCGGGTTGAAGTAGTTTTGAAACCCCCCCGGTGCAAAGTCTGTCGCAAGCTTGTCGTTAAAAAGAGCAAAGGGGTTATATAGATGGTAGTTGAGAAGATCCCAGTTGGCATCCGCACCTAGCAAAACCGACCACACCCCAAAAGCAAGTGGTATCAAAATAGTCGCGTTACGATAGGTGGTAACGCTATTAAGTTCAATGTTAAAAATGCGGATAAGCAAGTTCTTGGCGGTGGATGGTTTGCTGCTATCGGTGGCAAGGGTTCTCATGACTTTTGATTGAAGACCCACCATTTGGAAACTGCAAAATTGACGAACATGGCGATGCTGGAGCCGACCACTACGCCCAATAGCGGCTTCCATCGGGTATCGGATGCGATATCCAATGTTACTACATAGGCAATAAAATTGATCAGCCCGCCGAAGGTCATCGCCGAAAGATAGCGCCACCACTCCGTCCACAAAGATCGTGGCTGCGCGTCTAAGAATGTAAAGCGCCGGTTCATTTGCCAAGTAACGAATATAGCGCAAAGAAATGAGACTAATCGGCCAAGATAAAGCCCGATTCCTAACTGAATGAGGAGGTAAAGTACCCCTGCGTCCGTAAGAAAGCCGACGATACCAACCGTTGCAAAGCTTGTCAGCTGGCGTCTCGACATGATCGATCTATGGTATGTCTGGTGGGACCGGGAATAGATAGATAGGCAAAGCGCTTTGCCTCGATTCGGCCGCGTGTAACGGTATCAAGCACGATACCGCAAACCAACAGTATTGCACCCAACAACATCAATGCAACGCACAGCAGGGCGGTCGGAAGACGTGGTACCAAACCGGTACTGAAGTATGTTTCAAACAAAGGGATCGCCAGCGCAATAGAGGCAACTGCACACGCTAAAAATCCAAGAGAGAATGCAAGTAGTGGCCTCTCTGATTTGAAGAGGGAAAAAATCGTCCAGAGAATGCGTATCCCATCTCGGTACGTATTAAGTTTGCTAATGGAGCCTTCGGGTCTGGACCTGTACCTACTTCTTACCTCTAGAACGGGCATGCGTAATTCGAGGGCATGGACGGTCAATTCCGTTTCGGTTTCGAACCCCATCGAATGCGCTGGGAAAGATTTAACGTAGCGCCGTGAAAATATTCGATAGCCCGAGAGCATGTCTTTCAACGAACGGCCAAAAATGGTCCCCACGCATTTTGTCAGAAGGGCGTTACCAATTCTATGTCCGCTACGATATGCCGCCTGCTCTTCTGTTTGCCGCATTCCCACCACCATGTCTAAGCCAGCTGCGGTTAGATTGGCGATGAGTTCGGGTGCTTGCGCCGCATCATAAGTGTCATCTCCATCAACAAGCACATAAATGTCGGCTTCGACGTCAGCAAACATTCTCCGCAGGACGCTTCCTTTTCCTTGGAAC
>JBKJYB010000193.1:0-3095 GCA_046716045.1 Nitrosospira sp. | reverse complement strand
ATAAAAGCACATTTGCCTACCGTCGAGATTGAAGGAACAGAACCGATAATACCGGCGTTCCCCTGATCAGCGGATCAAGGTTACATGGGCAGTTCCTGAAACTGCCGCATGAAGCGACGATCGATCCAGTCTTTCCACCGCCAGAAAAGCGTGGAATGCTCCGCCAGGCTGCCGTAGGAAGCGACGGCACGCCCGTCTGCGGTGCCGATGAGACTGAGGCTATAGCGTTGCGGCTGGTAATCTCTTACCAAATGGCCTGACAGATACGCGCGCAGGTTATCATCCAGCGTCTTTGCCATGCGTACGGCAAAGACGCCCGACTTTGGCAATGTTTGATATTCAATGGCAGCTACATCCCCTGCCGCAAAAATCCAGGGATAATTTATCGTCTGCAACGTGGGTTTGACCCGAAGGAAGCCTTCGGGTGTTGTGTCCAAACCACTCTTGGCCAGCCACGCCGGGGGCAAAGTCTGCGTGGCCCAGAAGACGAAATCGGCGGTCAACAACCGCCCGTCATTAAGGCGCACCTTATCCGGCATCGCTTCCACCACCTGGGTATCGGTAATCGCGGTCAATTTGCGTTCCCACAGCAGCCTAGTAAGAATACGCTGTGCGCGCGAGTTGTGTCCGGGTAACAGGTGTGGTCCACGGTGAATAATAATGAATTCAGCCTTGCTCCGAAGCTGCGAATGCATGGCGAACGCGAGTTCCACTCCACCTGCGCCGCCACCCACGAGAACGATTTGCAGTGGATATATACTGTTCCGTGCGGCAGCCTTGGTGCGCTCCCAGCCTGCCAGCAAGCGTGATACGGGTTTGGAGGGAATTACCCACTGATCCAGCCCCGCTACGGCGCTCATGCAGGGTGTGCCGCCCACGTTAATGGAAACCAGATCGGTGGACAAAGATGAAGTGCCATCGCCAATCAGCACTTGCTTTCGCCCAAGGTCCAGTCCGCACACTTTTGCATGGATGAACCGGGCACCAGCGAAACCACATAGCCGCCGCAAGTCAATGTGCATTTCCGCCCGGCTATAGATGCCGCCTATATGACCGGGCAACATTCCAGAGTAGGCTGCCTGCTCTACGTCGCTTACCACTGTCAAACGCATATCACGTAGCGGTTTTTCGCCGAATTTTCGTAGTAACAGGACGTGGGCGTGCCCACCCCCTATGAGTGTCAGTTCGCGGGAGCTAGGGGAGCCGGGTGAGGTGGCGGCAATAGTTGAAATAGTTTGTTTCCCGCATCAAGGTTTTAGTTTTGCCCATGCTGGTTTATCATGCGTGGTTCGACTGGAGGAATGTGAAAATGGCAGGGCTAAGCAAAGATACTCCCAATCCCACTGAAATAAAATTGCATCGAAAGTCCAGGTTATTGGAGATTTCTTTTGGAGATGGCAAAACCTTCCAGATTCCCTGTGAATTTCTCCGGGTTTATTCGCCTTCCGCGGAAGTGCGCGGGCATAGTCCAGGGCAGGAAGTGCTGCAAGTGGGCAAGAAGGGCGTGAACATCAATCATATCGAACCGGTGGGTAATTACGCAATCCAGCTGACCTTTTCCGATGGTCATAATACCGGTCTGTATTCGTGGGATTTGCTCTATGACTACGGTCTACATCAGGATAAAATGTGGCAACGGTATCTGGACCGAATGGAAGAAGCGGGTGTAAGCCGCCAGCCGGTTGCGGGTTCGCAGGCATCGAATCAGCAACCTGGATCGAGATAATTTTAGTGTCGCACGATATAAACGTGTGCTTTCCATATAGAAACTGAAAACTCATGACGAAAACTACCCATTTCGGCTTCACAGCCGTTCCTGAAGCAGAAAAAGCGCGCAAGGTGGCAGGTGTGTTCGATTCGGTGGCGGAACGCTACAACCTGATGAATGATCTCATGTCGGCGGGTATGCACCGGTTGTGGAAGCGTTTTGCCGTGGAAACAAGCGGCATCAAGAAGGGTGGCCGGGTACTCGACATCGCTGGCGGTACCGCTGATCTGAGCGCATTATTCGTGGAGCAAGTTGGCGGAGGTGGCGAAGTCTGGCTCACCGACATCAACAATTCGATGCTCACGATAGGCCGCGACCGGTTGCTGGATGAAGGCGCGGCTGTATCGGTAGCGCAGTGCGATGCGGAAAAGCTACCGTTTCCAAACGATTATTTCGATTGCGTGAGCGTGGCTTTCGGTCTCAGAAACATGACCCGCAAAGACACGGCATTGAAGGAAATGCTGCGTGTACTCCAGCCCGGCGGATGCGTCATTGTGCTCGAGTTCTCCAAGATATGGAAACCGCTACAACCGCTTTACGATATCTACTCATTCAAGATATTGCCGGCAATGGGCAAACTCGTTGCCAAAGATCAGGATAGCTATCGCTATCTCGCCGAATCCATCCGTGTGCATCCCTCTCAGGAAGAATTGAAACAGTTGATGCGGCACGCAGGATTCGAGCGCGTAGAGTATTTTAATCTGGCTGCCAGCGCGGTTGCGCTGCATCGTGGCTACAAATTCTAGTGCAGTGCGCCAGCGCACAAAAAAATCTGCCGCCCAGCATTGATTTGAGAGCGCTCAGTAAGGCTCCCGTTCCCCTTATCCTTGGTCTGACTTGCGCGTTTTCTCGCGGTTTAGCGTAAAAACTGGCCCTCGTACGCTTCGATGACCGTTTCCACAGGATTATGTGTGTAATCGCACATACGAATCTGATCAAAATATTTATCATCAATCACTTGCTTGCTGCCTGACTTGAGTATCCCCGCAGCTTTGTCAATTCTATTTATGCCTCTGAACCATTTTCAGTATTATCTGCCTGAATTTATTGAGATCAACCACATAAGGAGTTGAGCCATGAATACGGCGGAGATGAACCTGATGGATTGGCAGGAGCGGTTTGGGAGCGAGGCAACCTGTGCTCAAGCACTTGCCCGTCAACGCTGGCCGGAGGGATTTCGCTGTCCGCGATGTGGACAAAGTATGGACGCTGAAACCCTGATGCCTGTTGGCTTTTCCATACTTCCATAGTTTCCATATCAATCTATATAATTAATCCAGAGGGTCTTTTAAGGAGACTGCGCGCGTATACGGGTAGGGTCTTAGGA
>JBKJYB010000192.1:0-17915 GCA_046716045.1 Nitrosospira sp. | reverse complement strand
GCTCGACGACGGTGGCGGTGCCTTGCTGGATCGCGTGACGCAGCTCTTGACCCCGATCGTGACCGTGGACGTTCTGACAGAGACGATTGCAAGCATCCTCATCCTCGTGGTACGCCGGACGGACGGTGTAGCCAGGGATGTCGAGCTGCAGCGCCGGCCCCTGCAAGTTTGCCAGCGGCTCCCGTACCTCGAACCCCAGCTTGGCATAGAGGGCCAGGGAGCGGTTATGAAAGGCGGCTTGCACCAAGCGCACCCCGGCGAACCGTTTCTGCCGTGCGCGCGCCAATACGTCCTCCATCAGGCGCCGGCCGAGGGTGCCGTTTTGGACGTCCGGGGCGATCGTCAGCGGGCCGATACCCGCAATGGTCGCATCTTCCCACAGGAAATTGCTGCCCACGATCCGCCCCTCACTCTCGGCAACCACCGAGTACACATCAGGGCGCGACAACAGCGATGAGAAGAGGCCACACGCTACCTCGGCGGAGGGAAAATCCGGAGGAAAATTATGTTGCCCGGAAATCGTCTTGAACGCCTCGTAGCAGATCATCCCACCCACCTCCGCGTCTGCGAGGCGGCCCGTTCGTAAATTGAAGTGCATGTTCACTCCGTTCGAATAATCGCTTGGCGGCTCGCCGTCGGGCGGCAAGCTGTACCGTAGCGATGATGGTCAGTCGTCTCCAGCGATGATCTGACGAAAATCCCCGAATTTGCCGCATAAGACGGAGCATTGAGTAGGAGCGCTTTAGGAAGCAGATCAAGACGTTGAGCCAAGGTTGTGCATATCTAAAGGGGGCGGCAATCAAAGGAAAAATGATAATCGTGTTAATCCTGTTTTGTAATTTATGACACGATTAGCGCGACTTTGCGGCTAGCGTTTGCAAGCGATCAGCGTGCATCAAAGCCTCTTTTAGCAGAGACTTCCAGTCATCAGGTGGATGGCCGGACTCCAGCATTTTGCGGAAAACGCGATAGGCGTCGTCGCTACTCTCAAAGGCGCGTTTGGAGTCCTCGTCGTTTACCCACGCAAACACCAGCGTCTTGCTCTCAAGGTGATAGCGGAAGAACAGCCGATACTGCTGAAAAAACTTGGCACGAAACCAGTGCTTATGTGCGTTACCCAAAGTCGAGCCTAGGCGGTACTCGGTGCGCGTGGGGTCTTGGGGGATCAAGTCAAAGGCCAGACGCACAATTGCAGCCAGCCGCTTGGCTGCATTCTTTTGGACGTAGCCGCCCGGGTCTTTGGCACGCAGTGATTCAACTTGCTTGATCGACGTTTCGACTTGGTCGAGAAACAATGGATGCGCAAAAATCACCCAACCGTTGATCAGCAGCGGTTGCCTGGAATTGCTTGATTTCACTCGCGCTCGGCGGATAGCGATGCATCCAGATCCACTTCGACGCCGCGCACTAGGGACTGAACACGCTGCAGCCAGTTCACGTCGATTGCCTGCACGCGATCAGGATGGGCTTCGATCTCGTGCGCCAGAAACTGTAGGAAATGCCCAAGAATAGGGTCATCAACTTCATCCTGGGTGGCTCTGGTCAGCAGTACTGCACCGTCAGGTTGGACAGAGTAGCGGATTTTGTCGCGCTTGACGAGCTTGAGCGCGCGGCGCACTGCATCGGGTACGGTGGTCTGGTAGCGATCAGTCAAGGTTGATTCGAGTTCAAGAGTGGTGGCCATGGTAATCTCCGCGCAGGGAAAAAGACTAAATCGAATAGTAATGCAATTGCATTGTCTGGTCAACTCTGGTGGAGTACCTTCCGATGCTTATCTACTATAGGATGATAAAATGTGTTGGATTATTAGCTCAACTTGGCCACACACTATGAAAAAGCTCAATGTCGATACGAAAAAAGTGAGTATCCGATAAATGCTAACCAAGACCAGGAAAGGCGGGCTGAGTTGGAGCGATGTCAAAACCAAGTTGGCCGGTTTCGATCAAGCAGGCCTACTTGGTCTGATCCAGGACCTATACGCGGCCAGCAAAGGCAACCAGGCATTCCTGCATGCGCGACTTGCGCTGGGCGGCGATTCGCTCAAACCTTACAAGGCAGCAATTTCACGCTGGATTGCTCCGGATGTGATGAAGAACCAGGACATCTCAGTGTCCAAGGCGAAAAAGGCAATCTCCGACTATAAGAAGGCGGCAGGGCACCCAGAGGGAATGGCGGAATTGACCGTTTTTTATTGCGAGGAGGTTTTTGTTTTCCTTGGCTACTGCGGCATGGACAACGAGAGCTACTTTTCGTCGCTTGTACGAATGTTTGAGCAGGCCATCAAGTCAGTGTTGGCATTGCCTGAAGCACACAGGGAGCCATTTATTGAGCGGCTTGACCAGGTGCGCGCCGCTGGCCAGCACGTCGGATGGGGCGTGGGCGAAGATTTCGACGGGCTATGGGAGCAGTCCGGTTTGGACGATGATGAATGAAAAAGACCACGCAAGTGTTCATCGGATGTTGGCGCATCGTCGAGATGCAAGGGTGGGATGCTGACTACTTTGATATGGAGGTTCCTGCCCATATAACTATCGCCAAGGATCTGACCGGGGATTTTCAGTTCGGTATGGTGCAGGGGCAACTCGATGGGCGGATCGAATCCGTCGATGGCTTACCACGCTTCGACTTCTCATGGGCGGGCTTTGACGAAAATGATCCAGTGATTGGCCGTGGCTGGCTTAGGGTTGATGGCAATGCTGGTCACGGGCACATATTCATCCACCTTGGTGATGACTCTGAGCTGAAAGTGCAGCGACAGCAATGACCGGTTCGGGGCGATCGCCCAAGCCACTCATTGCCAGTATGCTCCTGAGGTATCACAATGAAAACCTTCCGCGCCCAGCCCTGTTTCTTGCCGGCAAGGCTTTTGTTCGTTATCGCAGGCAAGGAGGCACGAAGACCAATGTTCTTGGTGATTTTTTCATTGGCGCACACGCGGCCGTGTCCGGCCATCCAGTTCTGGCTAGAGATACCCGGCGGTATGTATCTTACTTCCCCAGTGTGAATCTGATCGCGCCGGAGAAGCCGGTATGAGTATGGTGCGAAAAAGGATCAGTGCGCGTGTGCCACGCGATGTCTTCTCGTCGTTGCGTCGTGAGTAATAAGCGAACGGGCAATTCTGAACCGCCAGATGATCGCGCAACAAAATGATGGGGTAAATCAATAAGCTTCATTGCATCATCCATTCGAATTTTTCAATGGATGTGGTAGCATTCGCTACTGCGAAGTTTGGTTAATGTGAGGTCGAGGTTCAGGCTTCTCGTTTCCGCCAGATTACCTTAGAAATTCCGGGTACATATTCCGGGTCGTTAGCTCAGTTGGTAGAGCAGCGGACTCTTAATCCGTAGGTCGAGCGTTCGAGCCGCTCACGACCCACCAATAAAACAAGCACTTAGTTAATTAATAGCTAAGTGCTTGTCGTTTTTGGGGCACTTACGGGGCATTTCTTTAAAAATAACCCGCCTCAATTCGTTACTGTCCTCTCGCGATGTAAAGAGCCATTGTGATGGCATACTAGTTCTCACCATGTTCACTGATAGCTTGGAGACGTTTTCAAGAAACATGTGAAGATAAGATAAAAAATGGCCATCAAGAAATCCGACCTCTACTCTTCTCTCTGGGCTTCTTGCGACGAACTGCGTGGGGGCATGGATGCCAGCCAGTACAAGGACTATGTCCTGTTCATGCTGTTCATCAAGTACATCAGCGACAAGTACGGCAATAGCGACGACTTCACCCCGGCCGTCACCATCCCCAAAGGCGCCAGCTTCAAGGACATGATCGCCCTCAAGGGCAAAAGCGACATTGGCGACAAGATCAACACCCAGATCATCCAGCCGCTGATCGACGCCAATGCCCGGCTGGCCCGCAGCGACTTCCCCGATTTCAACGATCCGAACAAACTCGGCGAAGGCGATGCGATGGTGCAGCGCCTGACTAATCTTGTCGGTATCTTCCAGAAACCCGCACTCGACTTCTCGCAGAACCGCGCCGAGCACGACGACATTCTCGGCGACGCGTACGAATATCTGATGCGGCACTTCGCCACCGAGAGTGGCAAGAGCAAGGGCCAGTTCTACACGCCGTCCGAAGTCAGCCGCGTGATCGCCAAGGTGATCGGCATTGCACCCGGTAACACGAAGGCATCCACTACCGCCTACGACCCCACCTGCGGCTCCGGCTCGCTGCTCCTCAAGGTGGCCGCGGAGGCGAGTAAGCACATTACGCTCGAAGGGCAGGAGAAGGACGTGACGACGGCGGGCCTGGCCCGCATGAACATGATCCTGCACGACTTCCCGACCGCGAACATCCTCTCGGGCAACACCCTGGCCGCGCCCAAGTTCAAGGTCGGCGAACAACTGCGCACCTACGACTACGTCGTCGCCAATCCGCCCTTTTCCGACAAGACCTGGAGCACCGGCCTGACGCCAGCCAACGACCCGTTCCAGCGCTTTGCCTGGGGCGAGCCGCCTGCCAAGCAGGGCGACTATGCGTACCTGCTGCATATCACCCGCGCGATGAAGGGTGCGGGGAAGGCTGCCTGCATCCTGCCCCACGGCGTGCTCTTCCGTGGCCACGCCGAGGCCACGATTCGCCAGCAGCTCGTCCGCTCCGGCATCCTGAAGGGCATCATTGGCCTGCCCGCCAACCTCTTCTACGGCACCGGTATCCCCGCCTGCATACTGGTGCTCGATAAGGAGAATGCCACCGCCCGCAAGGGCGTGTTCATGATCAACGCCTCCAAGGGCTTCATCAAGGACGGTAACAAGAACCGCCTGCGCGAACAGGACATCCACCTTATCGTCGATACTTTCACCCGGCAGGCCGACACTCTGCGCTATGCCCGCATGGTGCCGCTGGCCGAGATTGCCGACGCCAAGAACGACTACAACCTCAATCTGCCGCGCTACATCGACAGCAGCGAACCGGAAGATCTGCAAGACATTGACGGCCACCTGCGCGGCGGCATTCCGGAGCGCGACCTTGATGCGCTGGCCGCCTACTGGCAGGTGCTTCCAAGTGTGCGTGCCGCGTTGTTCGCCTCGCTGCGAACCGGCTACACCCGCCTCAAGCTGCCGCTGGTCGAAGTGAAACCCGCCATTTTCGGTCATGCCGAATTCACTGCGTTCAACGAGCAAGTAAATCACCTCTTCAACGCCTGGCGCCAGGCCAACAATCCGCACCTCACCGGCTTCGCCAAGGATGGCCACCCGAAGGCGCTGATCGAGACCATTGCCGAGGCGCTGCTCGCCACCTTCTGCACGGCACCACTGCTCGACGCCTATGACATCTACCAGCACTTGATGGACTACTGGGCCGAGACCATGCAGGACGACTGTTATCTGATTTCTGTCGACGGATGGGTAAAGGGCACGCAGCCCCGCGAGATCGTTCAAGTCAAGAACAAAGAGAACAAGCTCGTCTGGCCCGAGCCACACGACTACCTGAAAGGCAAACGGCGTTTCAAGTCCGACTTGGTGCCCGCGCCGATTCTGGTCGCCCGCTACTTTGTGGCCGAGCGTGACGCCATCGAGGTACTAGACAATCAACTCGCCGCGCTTGAGCAGCAACTCGACGAAATGCGCGAGGAAAACAGCGGCGAGGAAGGGCTTCTCGCCGAGGTGATCGAGGGTGAGAGCGACAAGCAGAAAATTACGGCGAAGGCAGTGAAGGCGCGGCTGAAGGAAATCGGCCAAGACCCACTGTACAGCGACGAGCGGGAGGTACTTGACGCCTACGCGGACTTGCTGGAGAAGCAGACCAACGCCAAGGCCGAGCGCATGGCGGCGCAAGAAGAATTAGACAACAAGATCGACGTCAAGTATCCGAAGCTCAGCGAGGCCGAGATCAAGACGTTGGTGGTGGGCGATAAGTGGATGGCCCACTTTTCAGCCACCGTGCAGAGCGAGCTGAATCGCGTCTCGCAGACCCTTACCGGCCGGGTCCGCGATCTGGCTGAACGATACTCCACGCCGCTGCCGCAGCTTACTGACGACGTGGCGACGCTCGCTGCCCGGGTGGACGAACACCTCAAGCGGATGGGGGCGGCATGGAAGTGAGGCCGGGATTCAAGCAGACAGAGGTGGGGAACATTCCGGAGGAGTGGGACACGGACAACATGCTGGACATTTCACGCCGGATTATGGACTACCGAGGGCGAACTCCGAAGAAGATGGGAATGGACTGGGGCGGGGGTGATATTCCAGCACTTTCGGCCGGTAATGTGAAGAAGGGTTTTGTGGACTTCAATCAGGAATGCTACTTCGGGTCGGAGGCGTTATACCGCCGTTGGATGACGCATGGCGACGTGGCTAAGGACGACATTCTTTTCACCACGGAAGCACCGCTTGGCAACGTCGCTCTCGTTCCAGACAACCGAAAGTACATCCTTAGCCAACGCACGGTCCTTCTTCAGGTCGACTCGCAACGAGCATCCACCAAGTTTCTTTTTCAAATGATGCTATCCGATGGGTTTCAGCGAATGCTGGCGGACTACTCGAGCGGCTCGACAGCGAAAGGTATTCAACGAAAGAAGTTCGAGCAACTATGCGTTGCCCTTCCACCCCTCCCCGAACAACGTGCCATCGCAGTGGCGTTGAGCGATATGGATACGCTGCTGGACGGGTTGGAGCGGCTCATCGCCAAGAAGCGCGACCTCAAACAGGCCGCCATGCAGCAACTCCTCATCGGCCAGACCCGCCTTCCTGGTTTCCACGATGAGTGGGATGTGGAAACGCTAGGCGAACTGGCAACCATAAGGGACGGTACTCACCAGACTCCAAGGTATGTTCCGATTGGTGTCCCATTTTATAGCGTCGAACACGTCACCAGTGGTGACTTCACCAACACCAAATTTATTTCGGAGGGTGAGCATCAGTTTCTCACCCGATTATTCAAGATCGAGAGAGGTGACATTCTTATGACGCGCATTGGATCGATTGGTGACTGTAGGCTTGTCGACTGGGACGTTGATGCCAGCTTCTACGTCAGCCTCGCCTTGCTCAAGATAAGGTCAGGATATTCTGCGGCATATATTGCCCAATACTCAAACACCGACGCATTCAAGAAAGAGGTAGAACTTCATTCTTTGTTATCGGCGATACCGAAGAAAATCAATCTAGGGCCGATCTCGAACATCAGGATCAAGTTGCCCCCCACGTTCGCTGAACAAACCGCCATCGCAGCTGTGCTCTCTGATATGGATGCGGAGCTGGCCGCCCTGGAGGCTAGGCGCGACAAGACACGCGCCCTCAAGCAGGCCATGATGCAGGAGTTGCTCACCGGCAAGACGCGGCTCATCCTATTGGAGACACCTTATGCTTGAACAACCCCGCTCCGAACGCCGCACGCAGAACCGCGTAATCACGCTGTTTACGGACCCTGCGCGGCCCGATGGTCTGGGCTATCGTTACCTCGGCGAGTGGAACAAGCGCGAGAACAACCGCCCGATCGAGACGACGCTCCTGCGCGATAACCTTACAGCGCGCGGCTACCCCGCCGCTAATATTTCTGCCGCTCTGCAGAGGCTGGAGACCGCTGCCGATACCACCGGCATCACGCTCTATCAGGCGAATATGCGCACCTACCAACTGTTGCGCTACGGAGTGCCGGTGCAGGTGGCTGCAGGCAAGGCGCATGAGACGGTGCACCTGATCGACTGGGCAAACCCCGAGAAGAATGACTTCGCGCTCGCGGAGGAGGTGACGCTCAAAGGGGGCTACGAGCGGCGACCGGACACCGTACTCTACCTGAACGGCATCGCCATCGCGGTGTTCGAACTGAAGCGCAGCTCCGTGGAGGTGGCCGACGGTGTGCGGCAGCTCATTACCAATCAGGAAGAAATTTTCAACAAGGGCTTTTTCAGCACAGTGCAGCTTGTGCTGGCCGGCAGCGACGCGCAAGGGCTACGCTATGGAACCGTGGGCACACCCGAACAGTTTTTCGTGGGGTGGAAAGTCGAGGCGCCCGCATCTACGGGGGCTACGCCGACTGCGGGAACTCTGCTCGACCGACCGCTGGCGCAGTTGTGCAACAAGGCCCGGTTGCTCGACCTGATGCGCAATTTCATCATCTTCGACGCCGGGCAGAAGAAGGTGCCGCGACAGCACCAATTCATTGGCGTGAAGGCCGCGCAGGAGCGCATCGCCAAGCGCGAAGGCGGGGTCATCTGGCACACGCAGGGCAGCGGCAAGAGCATCCTGATGGTGCTGATCGCGAAGTGGCTGCTGGAGCATGACGCGGAGGCGCGCATCCTGGTTATCACCGACCGTGACGAGCTGGACAAGCAGATCGAGGGGGTGATGAAGAACGCGGGCGTGATCGGTGCCGATTCGCCGTCGCCGCGCATTGCCTCGCGGGCGCAGTTCGTCGCGAAGAGCTCGGGGCGGCCACTCCCCGCCTCTTATGCGCACTGATTCACAAGTTCGATGTGGCCGACCTGAACGGGCCGGCGCCTGCGGTGCATGGCCGTTTCTATGTGTTTGTGGACGAGTGCCACCGCAGCCAGGGCGGCGACATGAACAAGCAGATGAAGCGCTGGCTGAAAGGCGCGATCTTCATCGGCTTCACAGGCACACCGCTGTTGCGCAAGGACAAGCTGATGACGCGGGATGTGTTCGGCACCTATATCCATACCTACAAGTTCCACCAGGCGGTGGCCGACAAGGTGGTGCTCGACCTCAAATACGAGGCACGCGACGTGCCGCAGCGGCTGACCTCGCAGGCGGCCATCGATGCATGGTTCGAGCAGAAGACCAAGAACCTGAACAACTTCCAGAAGGCGATACTGCGCCGCCGCTGGGCGTCGATGGAAGAATTGATGAGTGCGGGCGAGCGCAAGCAGCGCATCATCGCCAACATCATCGAGGACTTCAGCCTTAAGCCGCGCTTGAATAATGACCGGGGCACGGCGATTCTGGTGGCGGTCTCGATCTTCGACGCCTGCCATTACTTCCGGCTGTTCCAGAACACCAGCTTCGGCGCCTACTGCGGGATCATCACTTCCTACGAGCCGAACCACAACGCGATTTCGCGCGAGCCGGCCAACAGTAACGAGCGCTACAAGTTCGACACCTCTACCCAGCACCTTCTCAAAAACGGCCAGTCCACCAAGCAGTACGAGGACGAAAGCAAGCGCCGCTTCATCGAGGAACCTGCGAACCTGAAGCTCCTGATCGTGGTGGACAAGCTGCTCACCGGCTTCGATGCGCCGAGCTGCACCTACATCTACCTCGACAACAAGCTGCGCGACCACAACCTGTTTCAGGCCATCTGCCGCACCAACCGGCTGGACGGCGACGACAAGGATTACGGCTACTTCGTCGATTTCAAGGAACTGTTCGGCGACGTACAGCAGGCGATCGCTGTCTATAGCTCCGACGAGCTGGACATCGACGCGGGCAACGGCGACAACAACGTGCATCTCAAGAATTGGCTGGAAGAAGGCAAGAAGCAGCTCGACGACGCCCGCCAGGCGCTGCGCTACCTGTGCGAGCCCGTGGCTCTGCCACGCGAAGTGGAGCAGTTCCTGCACTACTTCTGCGGCGATGCCGCCAACTCCAACGCATTGAACGAAACCGAAGCGCTGCGCGTGTCGTTCTATAAGGCAACGGCCACCTTCGTGCGCGCCTTTGCCGACATTGCCCCAAACCTGACCGAGGCGGGCTATGCCGATGCCGAGGCGGGCTATGCCGATGCCGAGGCGGCGGTCTTGCAACAGGAGATCGAGTTCTACACAGAGATGCGCGCTGCGATCAAGAAGCACTCGGGCGAGGAGCTGGACATTAAGCCCTATGAGGCGGACATGCGCCACCTCATCAACACCTACATCCACGCCGACCCGGCGGCGCAACTGGGTGAGTTGGGCGAGCTGTCGCTGACCGAACTCGTCATCGAGAGCGGGATCCACGACGCCATCGCCAGGAAGCTCAACCAAAAAGGCAAGCTCTCGAAGAACGCCATCGGCGAGGGGATCATCAACAACGTCCGCAAGACCATCATCCGCGACCAGCTCACCGACCCACGGTTTTACGCGCAAATGTCCCAGCTGCTCGACGACCTTATCAAGCAGAGCCGGGCGGATACGGCGGCCTATGAGGAATTCTTGCGCAAGGCCGAGGATTTGGTGAAGCGGCTGGCGGCCAAGCAGCCCGAGGCCGGTATTCCTGCGGTACTGCACGGCAAGCACGAGGCCGTGGTGCTCTTCAACAACCTTGGCGCGATTTCGGCAACGACGTTTCAGTGCCCTGCCGACGACGATGAAAAGGCAGAACTGGCGCTAAAGATTGACCTGGCTGTGCGTGAGCGCGCGCCTGCTGGATGGAAGGGTGACCAAGCCCGCGAGGCGCAGGTGCTCAATGCCTTCTTCCCGATCCTCAACCGCGACCGCGAGGCCACGCGGGCCCTCTTTGAGATCATCAAGAACCAGCCAGGATACGGATGATGGAGAAAATCCAGCTTGGCGACATCGTGATCTCGGTGAACCGCAAGGCCGTCAAGAATGTGCACCTCTCGGTGCATCCACCGGCCGGCAGCGTTACGCTGGTGGCGCCGACCGGAACGCGACTGGAAGTGGCCCGCGCCTATGCCATCTCCAAGCTCGGCTGGATTCATGATCAGCAGGCAAAACTGCTTACTCAAGCGCGGGAGACACCCCGCCAGTTTGTCAAGCGGGAGAGCCATTACCTCTGGGGGCGGCGCTACCTCTTGACGGTCGAGTACCATGAGGCCAAGCCATTGGTCTCTCTCGATCACAAGCGTATCACGCTGACCGTCCGCCCAGGTAGCGATGCCAAAAAGCGTGCAGAAGTGATCCACAATTGGCACAAATCAGTGCTTCATGAAGCTGTACCACCGCTGATCGCGAAATGGGAGCGGACGCTAAAGGTAAAAGTAACCGGCTATTTCCTGCAACGAATGAAAACCAAGTGGGGAAGCTGTAATCACAGCGCGGGACATATTCGCTTGAACACTGAACTGGTGAAAAAGCCAAAGGATCTGCTCGAGTACGTCATCGCTCACGAAATGGTCCATTTGATTGAACCCACTCACAATGCCCACTTCGTCTCGATCCTTGACGAGCACTACCCGACTTGGCGTGAAGCCCGCGCAGAACTCAACGACCTCCCGCTGACAGCGGAAGTGTGGAAATAATGAGTTTTTATATGTTTGACTTCAGACGAGCGAAGAATGTACCTCTGAAGTTTTTGGGTAGGGCAAGACTTTGAATCGATAAACCGATGGAGGATTTGCGAGAGCCACCTGTTTTGCTTTCTTGATGGCTTGGGCTGAGCAACGGCCCATCCGAGTCATTGCGAGACGGCAAGGGGTCTGGTACGCTTTTCTTCAGACTGCGCGCGAAGCGTTTCGGACGTATGAGCGTGGGACTTCGGTAACGGGAGTAGCATTTCTCGTCGCGCGGGTCTTCCACATGCTCCCCAGAGCGTCGCGTCACTTTCTGCCTATTTCTCATCCAAGTATTTTAATAGCATGACCATCTTTTCATGGTATTCAAGGCGAGCCATGAAGGTTGCCGCGACCTCATCAGATAAACGCCTCCAGGTGGGCCATCGCATCCAGAGCGGCTTGCCTTCGGGGCGCGTGGGATCGTAGTTTTGCCGTTTAAAAGCTTTATTGTTATGCCTTACCGCACGTTCTAATCTGCTCTCATTTTCCACTGGGTGAACCATGCCTAAGCATTTTTGGCATCCATAGCTGTTCCCACTCTTGCCCTCGGTTTGGTATCTATAAAGTATGCAGCAGCGTCCTCTACAGCGCGGACATTGGAAGTAGGGGCGGTGGCCCCCCATGTGACATGGCCGCCATTCCAATTCTGCCAGGGCGCCTCCAGCAAGGACGACATACCTATCCAGCCGAGAGTTACATCCCAATTTCCGCACGTCAATCGACGGATAATCGTCAGTTCTCATTTTGGTGCTACGACGTTCGAACCAGCCACTACCTATGCCAGCCATGCAAACGACCACAATAAAAAAAGGTGAGGCAAAGTTGGCCAATTTTTTTGGTAATCATTAACATCATCAGTACGATGGCTAGTGAATTGGCTGACCATGCTGTTCAATCAACTCCAGCAGCCGCCATGGGTCATATTTCGCTTTCGGAACCAGCATTTCACAGGTCGCACAGTTCCGTACTGCAATCGTCAAAATGACATTGTGGGGGTCGGTTTCAGCGTCCGCGTAGATCGCTCGGGGCACTTCGGGATTCTCTCTCAGCATGGCAAGGACTTTTTCCTGTCTGGCTCCCCGCTTGATTTCCTGCTGCTGTGCTTCTCGTTGTAGCTCGGTCAGTGTTTCTCTTTTGCTTTGCTTAAGCTGTTGCACCCGTTCTGGCAGTAGACCGCCTGCCGTTGAAATATCTAGGTTATGCTCATCTGCTTTGATGGAATTGCCATTACTCGGTGAACTGAATATAGGGTCATTTGCGCACGTAATTACATTCTGATCGAAATAATTTTTCTTAATATTCGCCTGATGCGAACCCCCAAAAGGGTCAGAAGGCGCTTTTGCAGGTTTTGGGGGTTCAGTATTAGAGACATACGAAGAATTTTTTTCATTCTCAAGCTGTTTCAGCCTCGCGAGGTAGATACTCATGGCGCCTTCACCTTAATCCAGTGGTAATACGTTGTAGGTCTTCCGCCGGTGCTTATCTCTTCTTCCATTAGATGATGATATTCCAATAGCAGGTTAATAGCTGATTGCGCCTTGGCTGACGTTTCCAATCCCGCCCACCCTTTTTGGTAGATTGTCTCTTGTCTTGAAAACGTTTTCCAACTTGCCACTTTCCAATCGCTTGAGCAGGGTTTTAGCCGCTTCAATATCCGGCCTGGTGGCGTAACTATAGATCCTCTGGGCATGGCTTTCCAGATACTCACTGTAAGCAATGGCCCGTAGCAATGCCTTTTGACTTACTCGGCCATGTCCCGAATCACATAGGTGTAATATCAATGCCAAAGAAGGCACGAGTTTCCGATATTTGGATAGATGAGAAACAATTGCCGGATGCTCTTCCCCCGACCGCAGTCGGGTCTCCAGTATCGCGCGCCACTCTGAAAACATTTCCTGTGCCGCATCGTCAAAGCGTAGAAATGGAACCCCGCCATGTAGGTCGTCCTCCGCCCCAACTTCCATAGGTATTAATTTATCCATTCTTTCCGCCAGCAGTTTTACGGCTTCCCGTGCTGCGCTATTTGGATATCGATCGACCTCGCGCCACTCTGGATTGATGTCCGGGTATACCATTAACCCGAAGCGTTGCAGCAAGCCATCTGCACCCGCCGCACCAGACGTTGCCCCTCGCACATATTCAGCTAAAACCCCAGGTTGAATACCGCCAATGATTGATATGCAAAGTGCCGGTACATATAGTCCTTTGCCGCGCATAATTCGGTCAAAGGTATAATCCTTATCCCCATCAGCAGCTGTGAGGTAAAACGATCTGGCAACCTCCTGGCCACTAGCATCAAGCTGTTTCAATAAACCTACAAGTTCATCTGCCTCCACCAGTATTCCATTAGGATTTTCTATCAACAGCTCGCCTAATGCCTCATAGCTCGCATTGTTGGTTATGTATCGCTTTAGGATTGGTGGCTCACCTGTATCGTCCGATTGCAGTAAATCTGAGACATCCGCAGTTTTATTTTTCTTTAACGCTGCCCGCACCTCGGTTTTCTTAACAGACTTTCTGATTTTGGCCAATTCGGCGGTCATGTCGCAATCGTCTTTCGCCTTGTTGTATTCCTCGAATGCCAGCGCTTGTAATTTTTTGATCGGAGCTAAAACTTCATTCAGCGTTGGGCTTTTCATCATGCCTGAATTTCCAATCACAGCGCCCCATAGGTTTGGGATAACTGTCCAATTGTTTTGCCGCATCGGACGAATGCCTATCTTTCGTCCCAGGAGAGCGGCCATCATCACAATCATTCCAACTGCCGCAAAGTCGGGGGGGCATTGCATGCGTTCGGAAATATCTTTAACGCAGCCCAGCAACGCATCAGGCAGGTAGGAATAATAGAATGGCGATACCTTGGGAAGCGATGGAAGCGGTTCAGGTGCCATAGGTGAGGCATGGGTATTGCCGGGCTTATTTAAATCGATCATATGCATTCCTGCTGGGGCATTCTTTTGACTTACTGGTTGCGCTGCCTCAATGCACTGTTTCACACTGTCCAGCCCCGACAAAATTGCCATATCATTGAAATCCGTTATCATTTGAGACGTCATTACCGTTGAGGAATAGCTAGAAGTCCATGCACGGCCAGTGCCGCTTCAGTGGCCTTGGTTAATCCTGGATTACCACTAGTCGCGTGATCGTTATCAGCACACACTATGATCTGTATGTTCGGATGCTTCGCCCTGAACGCCATCGCTATTTTTTTAAGATTCCCTGCATCAAAAGCCACCACCACGGGATGATCAACTGCTTCGTAGATACTTGCTCCCGTTGCAAAACCTTCGCAAAAACAGACTGGCTTCCCGTTTTCGATTTTTCCTATGAGATGACCTCCTTTCTCGCCATCGGGCAGGAATCTTTTTTCTCTAGTGTCATTGATAAATTGCAGGCTGGTGATCCTTCCATTTAGCGACATTGGTATCATCAACGCCCCGTGGCAGTCCATTCTGCGAATGTTCATTTGACCCCGAAATATCCTCGCGCCGTGGGGTTGTATGCACTTGTGTTTCAGGTAGCGGTGACCAATGACGTTCGGTTGAGTACCTTCTACATCGCCATCGGTTTCGTTCCAGATTAAAGCTGCTCTTTTCGATGCCGCTTCCCGCTTCCGTGCTAACAATTTACAGTCCGCAACACGTTTGGCTTCTCGCGTCGCGATATCTTCTTTGCTAGGTAATATCGTTTTATAGTCGTGATCGCATCGATAGCCATTCAGTCTGGCTAAACGGAACAATGAGGCGATGGTGACTGCGCCTGTGGATTTAAATGATCGCCATGAGGCCAACGCGTCCCGCGCTAGATACTTGGGGGCAGGAGCACTCCACCTGTCCCATATAGCAAAGCCCGCTTCGCCAAGTTCTGCTTTGATGCCCATGCCACAGGTAATCCAGTCGTCTCGATTGTGTGATGAGATAAAGCTCAAGGCTTTCTCGATGCTCGCAACCATCTTCTGCGTCTTGCTGAAAGAGATATTAAATGCCTTGGCCATGCGCATATCAATAACTATTCGCGGCTTCTGGAGGTAATTCCTTTCTTCTTTTTGAACCACGGATCGTCAATTAACTCTCGGTGCTGGGCAGTGCTGGTTATCCGACCTCCGGCATTTACCCAATTATCCAAATCATCTAAGAAATAGAAAATCTTTCCGAGTTTTACATATTTAGGCCCCGTGCCTTCACAACGCATCATGGCCAGTGTTTTTTCAGCGAGCCCAAGGTAAATTGAAGCATTCTTGGCGTCCACTCTGCCATCTGGATATACGACAATCTCTTTCAATTTTGTAAGAATTTCAGTGATCATTAAAGACACTCCCAGAAAAATGGATCGTAAAAACTAATTATATAGAAGTTTATATTGTTTACAACTTACAACAACAATATAGAATATACTAGAAGACGTCAGAACGTTTGAGAGAAAGGATTGATATGACAGAGAGAAAACGCAGGTCCAAGGTGAAGGCCCCGCCAACAGAGGTGTTCGCCATGCGGCTTGATGCTAAGTTGAAATATCTAGCGGAAATCAGCGCCCGTAGAGAACGCCGATCATTGGCCAACTTCATAGAGTGGGCAATAGAAAAAGCGCTAAGTGACGTGCCTCTAAACGCGATAGGTGATCAGTCCAGCCCGCGTGTTAGTACTGCAGACAAGGCCATGGAGCTGTGGTCACCAGATGAGGCTACGCGTTTAGTTAATCTTGCTAATCTTTATCCTGATTTACTGACTTATGAAGAAAGGCTCATTTGGCAGGTGATCTGTGGATACAACACAAGACGTAAGAACACAACTAAAACGCTCCGGTTTCGGGAAGACGGAGCGGTCAACTTGCCTGCCGTTCAAGCGTGCTGGGAGGTTCTTAAACCATTCGCGCTTGGTACCACGCCAGTTGATGATTTAAATACTTTTATTTGGACGCATGCTTGGGTGCAATTTAATGAACTTGATGACAACGGAGGTCAACGTGGCTAAAACATTCGCTAAATTAACCCGCCCAACCATGCGTAAACTTTTACATGGAAAGATTAATGAACACGGGATCATTTTTGAACGTGAGCCGAACGGTGATGGCCTATTTACAGTTAATGTGATGGTCCACGGTGAACGCATTCACCGTGTTATAGGACGGGAATCTGATGGCACTACGCGCACCCAAGCCGATGAGTATATCGAAAAAGTCAAACAAGACGCCAAGGGCGGACGTCTCAATCTACCCAAGGGACGGAAAATTGAGATGGGTTTTGCAGAAGCTGCGGATAGATATTTGATCAAGCTTGCACAAGAGGGTGGTAAAGACCTCAAGATGAAAAAGTATCGGCTAGCTATGCACTTATCTCCGTTCTTCGGCAGTACGCCGCTGTCAAAACTCACAACCTTTGATGTGGAGCGCTACAAAAAGCAGCGATTGTCTGAAGATGCACAATGCAATATGACCAAGGACGGAACGCCACTGTATAAAGGAAAAATCAAGCCGGGAACCATAAATCGTGAGCTGGCGGCACTTTCCCATCTTTTTACAAAAGGAGTGGAATGGGGATGGCTGAGCCATAAGCCAGCAATTATCAAACGACTTAAAGAGGACAGCGGGCGCATAACTTATTTGAGCGTGGATCAGATCAAGCATCTGCTAAAAGCAGCTCAGGAAGACCAGAATATCCAGATTTACCCATTCATTCTCGTCGGTCTTGAAACTTCCATGCGTCTAAGCGAGATTTTTGCGATCCGTCGTGAGCATATCAACCTGCAGCAGCAGATCATATCTATTCCGAAGGCGAAAGCAGGGGCACGTGAGCAACCTATTACAGCCCACCTTGTTCAGTTTCTTACTGAATATGTGAAAACGCTACCTCCGGGCACGCCATGGTTATTCCCGTCGCCTGCCGCAAAGGAAGGGCACACGGTGAATCTCGACAAACCATTCAGGCGCGTAGTCGCAAGCGCTGGTCTAGATACGACATTAGTCGTTCGTCACACGTTAAGGCATACAGCTATTACGCACCTAGTTCAAGCGGGAGTGGACCTTCCAACGGTAAAGCGTATTTCAGGCCACAAGAATCTAAGTATGGTGGAGCGTTACAGCCACCAGAATGGCTCTCATATAGATTCGGCCATGGATAAACTTGCCAAGCGGTATCGCAAGCTTCACTGACACGATTACACAGGAATTACACAAAGTAGCGAAAAGAAAAGCGGCTTCCATCACTGAAAACCGCTTGAACATTGGTGGGTCGTGAGCGGCTCGAACGCTCGACCTACGGATTAAGAGTCCGCTGCTCTACCAGCTGAGCTAACGACCCGGATTAAATAAACCGGAATTTTTTTAAGGCATTGGTGGAGACGAGGAGGATCGAACTCCCGACCTTCGCATTGCGAACGCGACGCTCTCCCAGCTGAGCTACGTCCCCTCTTCTTTGCATATTCTATAACAAAACACGGCGGCGTAATATTGCGTTATCAAAGAGCAGTCAACGCCGGCAGTTATTTCAGTGGCTAATGACGCAGCCGAATGGATATTCAAGCCATTCGTCTGCAACCCACGGTATCTTGGTCTGACTTTCTACTATTAGGTGGGGTGCATTCAATTGGTCAATGCAACACCATCTGATCTATTGATCCGGCCTTAAGAAGACTCAACCGGCTGCATATTTGACCCTGGGGTCCTGGAAGTAGCTTTTGACACGCCCAGGTGATTTTTCCAGCATGACCATGTGCTCGTTGGCAGCCTCCCGCAGT
>JBKJYB010000191.1:0-2894 GCA_046716045.1 Nitrosospira sp. | reverse complement strand
GAGATAAGTGGTTCAATCGCAACGGCGATTACTTATTTTATTGCCTTGTTGCTGGGGGTGGTGTCGTTCCGGAAAGATTTGCGAATGTCGCATATAGCCGGTGGTGAACCCTATCTGTTGTTGGGGATCGCACTATTTGCGGGCTGGACCAATCTCGCCTATGTGCTTGGCGTGATCCATGGCGAAGTGATGCGGGTGCTGTTGTTATTTTATCTTGCTCCACTTTGGACCATCGTGTTTTCGCGCCTTTTGCTGAAAGAAAAATTAAGCCTGCATGGGTATCTGGTTATCGTCATTTCGCTAGCCGGCGCGATAACCATGTTGTGGGAACCAGAAAGCGGTTCCTTGCTGCCTTCATCCTACGGTGACTGGATGGGGTTGTCTGCCGGTTTCATGTTTGCGCTCTTGAATGTACTGAGCCGCAAAGACCAGTACCACAATGTTCAATCGAAATCCGTAGCGGTGTGGATGGGCGTCACCCTGACAGGATTCATTTACAGTTTGTTTTTGCCTGACTTATCCGTTCTGAGCAGTATTTCCATGGATTCGTATCTGCTACTGTTGGGATTGGGGATAATAGTGTTTGTGCTGAGTGTGGTTGTGCAATATGGTGTTACGCATGTTCCCGCGAATCGGGCTATCGTCATTATGCTATTTGAATTAGTGGTGGCGGCGGTTGCGGCGTATTTTCTGACTGATGAGGCCATGACACTCAAGAACTGGATGGGTGGTGCGCTGATTGTCTCGGCCAGTCTGTTTTCCGCAAGGATGAATCGGGAGTAGCATCGTCTACTCCCGATAGTTGTCCTTGGCGGCAGCGGCGCCATTGCCGCTTTGGAGTCCACAGATCCCAACGAGGGGGAGGAATATGAGCCATCACGTAGTTTTTCTGGAGCGCGATTCGATCAAGGCGCAGGTGCGCCGGCCGAGTTTCGAGCATACTTACGAAGAATACGCCCACACAGCTTTTGATCAGATCGTGCCGCGTCTGCGGCATGCGACAGTGGCAATCATCAACAAGGTACAGTTGAGCGATGAAACCCTTGCGGAATTGCCCAAGCTGAAAATGATCGCGGTGACGGCGACCGGGTATGACGGCATCGATATTGCGGCTTGCCGCAGCCGCGGCATCGCGGTGGCGAATATTCGTAATTATGCGATTCACACCGTTCCGGAACACGTGTTCGCGCTGGTACTGGCGTTACGCCGAAATTTATTGGCGTACCGGCAGGAGATTGAGCAGGGCGCATGGCAGCAATCGGAGCAGTTCTGCCTATTCACGCACCCTATCGCCGAGTTGTCCGGTTCCACCATGGGTATTATCGGCGAAGGTGCCGTTGGGCAGGGAACGGCCGCCATCGCACGCGGCTTCGGCATACGCGTGCTGTTTGCCTACCATTCGTCACCCAAGAAAAAAGAAGTGGTGCTTACGCCATTCGACCAAGTGCTCGCCGAGTCGGACATACTTTCGCTGCACTGTCCGCTGACACCAGCAACGCGAGACCTGATCGGCATCAATGAACTGCGCAAGATGAAGCGCAGCGCACTACTGATCAATACCGCGCGCGGCGGACTGGTTGATGAGGCAGCGCTGGTTCAGGCGCTGGATGAAGGTCTAATTGCCGGGGCAGGTTTTGACGTGCTTACTGTCGAGCCGCCAAAGAATGGTAATCCGTTACTCGATCTGCGCCGTCCCAACTTCATTCTGACGCCTCATGTAGCATGGGCTTCAGATGAGGCTATGCAGTTTCTTGCCAATCAGTTGATCGATAATATCGAGGCCTGGGTGACTGGCAAACCGCAGAATCTGGTCACCTGAGCAAGGGTTTGATCCGGCGATTCAAGGACGAAACCCGCCTGTTCCATCCGCTCTAAGCACCGGCCATGCACTGGATGTCCATCCAATAAGTGTCCAATAAACGTCCAGTAAGTCCAGTTGACAAGCTAAGAACCCTCCGATAGTCTCCTACAGTTTGGTTAGCTTGGTATTAGGACGGCAAGGACAGCTGGAATCCATCCGGTATGCCGCCTCGAGCAGGCTGGAATCCTTGATCAATTTGATTGTCACTATGTTATAGAAGAGGAGAGCGTCATGGAACTTAAAGGATCAAAAACTGAAGGAAATCTGAAAGCCGCTTTTGCCGGGGAATCTCAAGCCAATCGCCGTTATCTCTATTTTGCGGGCAAAGCGGATGTGGAAGGTCAGCCTGATGTGGCGGCGGTGTTCCGTTCCACTGCTGAAGGGGAAACCGGTCACGCTCATGGTCATCTGGAATATCTGGAAGCCTGTGGAGATCCGGCTACAGGTCTGCCTTTCGGTCCATCGCGTGACAATCTGAAAACAGCCATCGCCGGGGAAACCCATGAATACACCGACATGTATCCGGGTATGGCCAAGTCCGCACGGGATGAGGGTTTTGATGAAATCGGCGATTGGTTTGAGACGCTGTCCAAGGCTGAGCGCTCTCACGCCAACCGCTTCCAGAAGGCTCTGGATAATCTGGCTGATTAAACAAAAGTGAAAAAAACGGATAGACCGGATAGCATTCGATCCGGTCGGTCTGTTTTATTCTGCAATTTCATCCTGCTTCAACCCAGATAATCCATTAGGACGCGAGATGATGGCGAGGCAGGTTGCGAGACAGTTTTGCCGGTTGGGAGAAGTCCATAGCCTGGTCTATGGACGCCGGGCAAGCGGCGAAAATGGCCGCAAGCTGACCGCCAGCACTCGGGTAGGCTCAGAGAGCCGCCTAATGGATTATCTGGGTTTAATCCCGATAACCATAGAATCCGGTCCCATCAGCGGCTCGACTCGCATGGTGGAGAACCCAGCCTCTTCCATCCAGGCCTTGCAATCGGCGCCCGTATAGTCGAAGCCTCCCGGCGTTTCGATC
>JBKJYB010000190.1:0-3579 GCA_046716045.1 Nitrosospira sp. | reverse complement strand
GGGTCGAGGCTGTGTCAAAACGCATGAAGAATACTGTTTAAAATATCCCGATTGCCGCATCCTGACGCATCGGTTTGCCGCTTGGCTAGCGTTAGAACACGTCCGTCTGCTGGGGTCGAAACCGGCCATTCGTGAATGGCAGATTTAGGTCGTAAGTCACCTTTTGGAATGTGCTTTAACATACAATACAAATGCATACACTTTCGGAGCAGAAAATGCGAATCATGCGAATTTTTTTTACGATCCTCATGTTAGGCATTGGAGGCTGCTCGCTAACAGGCTGTGCGGCAGCTATTGGTGCGGACAAGGTGCCGCTTGCGGTTTGGGAAAAACTGGCGGCCGGCGAACAGCAAGATCTGATCGTTGTGTTCGATGACATTGCGATCCTGGCTCAAGCATCGCAGTTAAATAGAACGAAAGGAATTATGTTTGATGACACAGACACTATGAGATTCAAGGCGGAAAACTATGCTGCGATTAAAGAAGCTGCAATTTCCGTGCTGCCTTCAGGGGAAGTTGAAATACTCAAGAACTACGACGCGCTACCGCTCATGTTCCTTCGGTTTCACTTTACCGCGACACTGAAGGCATTGCTTGCAAACCCCTCAGTTGTAAAAGCGTACGAGGATAGGCAGGAAAACTTGATGCCCCGGAATTCGGGACCATGACACATTCCTGCTTACTTGGAACGATGAGCAAGGTAACGATCCTATTGATTGCGGCACTCTTTGGGGCTTTTTTCTTGGCCGCAAACTTTGCCTATGCCCAAGTCCCTGGCGAAGGTAAGGGAAAGGTATCTTTGCTACTGCTAGAGAAGATGGTCGCCGGCACGTCACAGGATTTCATTGTAGTTTACGATGACAAGGCGATGCAGGAAGAAGCACAGATACTGGAATCGGAGATGGGGCTAGCGTCGCATCACAACCGTATGATTGAACACAAGGCTGCCCGCTACGCCGAGAAAAAGCAAGAAATCCATTCCGCCTTTGGATCGCATGAAGCCACAGTTCTGAAGCACTACAGCCATCTTCCTTTAAATTTCGTCCGTATTCATTCCAGGGATGCACTCGACAGGCTGCTTGCGCATCCAGGGGTTGTGGGCGTCTACGAGGACACAGTTGAGCGGTTGGCTCTGGCTGAAAGCTTGCCCCTTGTCGGACAACCCCAGGTAGCTGCACAAGGCAATCTGGGTGCTGGGACGGCTATAGCAGTGTTGGATACTGGGGTGAACTATACCAATTCAGCCTTTGGCTCATGTACCTCCCCCGGATTACCGGCCAACTGCAAGGTGGTTTACGCCCAAGACTTTGCTCCCAGTGATGGAAAGTTGGACGAAGACGGACACGGAACTAACGTTGCCGGCATTGTGCTGGGGGTGGCGCCGGGAACGAAAATCGTGGCGCTGGATGTGTTTAGTGGCTCGACCGCCAGCGGTTCTGACATTATCGATGCAGTAAATTGGGTCATTGCCAATAAGGCCATCTATAACATCGTCGCAATGAATTTAAGTTTAGGTAGTGGAAAGTACATGTCGCCCGTGACTAGCGGATTCTATAACGTTGTGGTTAATCAGGCCCGAGCGGCTGGCATCCTGACCATCGCGGCCGCAGGGAATGATGGATACACAAATGCTTTAAGCCAGCCAGCCGCCACTTCAGGAGTTATTTCGGTCGGTGCCGTTTATGACTCCCAAATGGGACAAATGAATTGGGGGCGACCATCAAATTGCTCAGACGCCACCACTTCCGCCGACAAGGTTACCTGTTTTTCCAACAGTGCGTCGTTCCTAATTCTTCTTGCCCCAGGTTCCCAGATACTGGCAGCAGGAATAACTCAGAGCGGCACTTCTCAAGCCACGCCTCATGTAGCGGGTGCAGTGGCAGTGCTGCGAGCCGCGTTCCCGAGTGAAACCTTAGATCAAACCATTGCTCGCCTGACGAACGGAGTGATGGTGACCGATAACAGAAACAACATTGCCAAACCACGCCTTAATTTGCAGATGGCGATTGGAGTAGCTGCGCAGTGTACCTACACTATTTCTGAGACCAACAAATCATTTGGGTCAAACAGTTCAACCAGCAGTATTGCTGTTACTGCAGGTGCTGGCTGTACATGGAATGCCGCGAGCAACACCAGCAGTACAAACTGGCTAACTGTTACGTCGGGCAATAGCGGCAGTGGCAACGGTACAGTCAGTTATGTTTTGTCAGAAAATTTCAACACTACGTCTCGCACGGGAACTTTGACCGTTGCAGGAAAGACTTACACCGTTACCCAATCGGGTTCAGTAGGCGCAGTTACGAACATTCTTAGTAATTCCGGATTCGAAAGTGGGCCAACCTCATGGACTGAGCAAAGTGTGATCGGGTATCCGGTGATCACCGCCTACCTGAATCCCACCACCACCGATGGTTGGTATGCATGGCTGTGCGGATATAACGAGTGTGTAGATAGTATTTACCAGGATGTAACGATTCCCGCAGATGCACAAGGGGCCATTCTAAATTTCAAATACTGGATCAAGACAGAGGAAACATCGGGCACTACTGCATGGGATTCCATGGCGGTCAGGATTTTTAGCCCGCCCAATGCAAGTGCCTATGCGACCTGCAATCCTTTGTCTAACCTTAATGCGACAACTGGCTGGATTGGAAGTACAGATTGCAACCTGATGGGGTACAAGGGGCAAACAATCCGGATCCAATTTTCTGCGGCAACTGATCCGTCCCTGCCCACCGACTTCTTCTTAGATAATATTACTTTGATGGTGAGTAAGACGAACTACACGCTCACCGTGGTCAAGGCCGGCGCCGGCACCGGCACAGTCACCAGCAACCCTGCAGGGATCGCCTGCGGTGCGGATTGCATCGAAAGTTACGCCAGCGGCGCCGTCACTCTCATCGCCACGCCGACGACCGGCAGCACCTTCGCCGGCTGGTCAGGCGGCAGCTGTACGGGAACGGCAATCTGCACGGTGACCATGGACGCGGCGAAGAGCGTCACGGCGACCTTTAACGCCGTTTCCGGTGGCGAGGAGTTTCCGCTTGGAGGCGCCATCCCCGTCGGCTGGATACAGCCTTCCGGTTCCAACGCCGCCTGGGTCGGCACCAACGATGCCGCCTACGCCGGGAGCCTCAGCCTCAAATCCCGCCTCATCGGCCACGACCAGAAATCGGAGATTTCCTACACCGCCAATTTTTCCGCCGGCAATGTCAGTTTCGCTGGCAAGGTTTCCAGCGAAGCAAACTTCGACTTCCTCGAGTTTTACATTGACGGCGTCTTGAAGGGTTCTTGGTCCGGCGAGTGGGGTTGGTCGGTGGTCAGCTTCCCGATTTCCGCCGGGACGCATACCCTGCTGTGGCGTTATGTAAAAGATGGTTCTTTGATTGAGGGCAGCGACGCCGCCTGGATCGATAGCGTCCAACTCCCTGGTGCTCAGATCGGAGGGGGGGGTAGCTTCCCCTTGGAAGCGATCCTAATGCTTTTGTTGTGATGTTCCGCGGATAGGGCGGTTTTCCATGAGGTACTTATTTATGAGGTGTTTATTATGAAATTTTTCAGGCTCGGAGTTTCAATCCT
>JBKJYB010000189.1:0-10007 GCA_046716045.1 Nitrosospira sp. | reverse complement strand
GGTAGGCTCGGAGATCCGCCTAATGGATTATCTGGGTTAAACCCGGACCAGCCATTCTGATGCAATTGTGAAGCTTCATTAAACCACTGCGGGATTTCTATGCCAGAGCCATTATTGATCGCAACTTCCGGCCACCCGATCGCGTTGCTGCCCGGTTTCGCCAATCGGCATGGGCTGATCACCGGTGCGACCGGTACTGGCAAGACCGTTACGCTGCAGGTTTTGACCGAACAATTCTCCTCGATCGGTGTGCCGGTATTCATGGCTGATATCAAGGGCGACCTGTCGGGACTCGCGGCGCCGGGCAAGAGTTCCACAAAGATGAAGGAGCGGCTGGCGCAACTCAAACTCGACGAGCCGCGATGGATGGCGTGTCCGGTCACGTTCTGGGACATATACGGCAAGTCCGGACATCCGGTACGCGCAACGATATCCGACATGGGGCCGCTGCTGCTCGGGCGGCTATTCAATCTGAACGACACGCAACAGGGTGTGTTGGCCCTGGTATTCAAGATTGCGGACGATAACGGCCTCTTGCTGCTTGACATGAAAGACCTCCGCGCGATGTTGCAGTTTGTCGGCGAGAACGCGAAGAATTTCACCGTTGAATATGGCAACATCTCCGCTGCCTCGATCGGCGCAATCCAGCGTTCGCTGCTTGAGATCGAGCAGCAGGGAGGCGGTCAGTTCTTCGGCGAATCGATGCTCGACATCGGGGATCTGATGCAGACTGACAGCCAGGGCCGGGGCATGATCAATATTCTCGCCGCTGATAAGCTCATGAACTCACCCAAGCTGTACTCGACGTTCCTGCTGTGGATATTGTCCGAGCTATTCGAGCACATGCCAGAAGTGGGTGATCCGGAGAAACCAAAACTGGTATTCTTTTTCGATGAAGCCCATCTGTTATTCAACGAAGCGCCCCGCCCTCTGCTGGAGAAAATCGAGCAAGTGGTGCGATTGATACGTTCCAAAGGGGTCGGGGTATATTTTGTGACGCAAAATCCGCTTGATGTTCCCGAGAGTGTTTTAGGTCAGCTTGGCAACCGTGTACAACACGCTTTGCGCGCGTTTACGCCGCGCGACCAGAAAGCGGTCAGGTCCGCGGCGCAAACCATGCGCGCTAATCCCGATTTCGATATCGAGAAAGCAATCACGGAGCTCTCGGTCGGTGAGGCGCTGGTGTCACTACTGGACGAGAAGGGCCGCCCCTGCATCGTTGAACGGGCATTCATTTTACCGCCGGCTTCGCGGATAGGTCCGCTTACCGATGCGGAACGTGCGGCCATTATAAAATCGTCTGTTATTTTTGGACATTATGAACAGATAGTGGATCGCGAATCGGCTTATGAAATAATCAAAAGCCGCACCGCAACCCGACAAGATACTGAGAATGAGACGGCACAACAGGCGGGTGGCTCAACAGAGACTGCTCAGGGGGGCGGCATGATGGACATGCTGGGCGGCATGCTTCTCAGCAAAACCGGTCCCCGGGGGGGACATCAACCAGGTATTCTCGATGCGGTTGCCAAGAGCGCGGCGCGTTCGATCGGCTCGCAGGTTGGCCGCGAGATCTTCCGGGGAGTTTTGGGAGGCATCTTCGGGGGTGGGCGCAGGCGTTGACAGTTTCAACCGGCAGTATTTGTTTTGCGGAACAACTTTGATTGGGATGGGCTGACCGCTGGCTTATTATGGTGAGCCGCAAGCGAATTCCAGGCAAGCGGGGGAGATAGTGATGCGTTTAATCGCGGCAATCTTTTTGGTTTTTACAATTGCAGGCTGTGCGACGACAGGGCAGAGTCAGCGTCCTTCAGGACCGCTGCCGCCAAGCACACGGCCCGCCTATAATCTTACCGGTTACTCGCCCGCCTTCAAGGATGGCTATATCGATGGCTGCGAAACCGCCAAGAAAACTTCCTACGGATTCAAGGACGAGCGCCGCTTCTCTGCCGACAGTCAATATCGAATGGGCTGGAACGACGGGTTTAGCGTGTGTCGCGGCAAACAGTAACGCAGATAGCCATCGCAGCCGGTAACGTGTTCCACGTGGCTGGGATATAATAACGTTTTTTGCGGTTTGCCATGAAACGTTTATTCTCGTTATTGCTGTGCTTTCTAGCGTTCCCCGTGGCCGCCCAGCAACCCAAGCATGACGTGGTGCCGCAACCTCCGCTATCGGTGGCCGCCAAATCCTATATTCTCACCGACTTTCAGAGTGGGCAGACTTTAGCCAGCCTGAATGTGCATGAACGCGTGGAACCTGCGTCGCTTACCAAGCTGATGACAGCGCATGTAGTCTTTTCAGCCCTTCAGCAGAAGCGCATCACTTTGACGCAAGCCGTGCCGGTGTCCGACCGCGCCTGGCGCACCCAAGGCTCGCGCATGTTGATCGAACCCAACAGACCGGTGACGGTTGATGAACTAATGCGCGGCATGATCGTACAGTCCGGTAATGATGCCTGCATAGCACTGGCGGAAGCTGTCGCCGGTTCAGAGAATGCTTTCGTGCAGATGATGAACAAGGAGGCGGTGCGTTTGGGCATGAAGAACACACGCTTCGCCAATTCCACCGGGCTGCCGCATCCTGATCACTACACCACCGCTCACGATCTTGCTTTGCTGGCGGCAGCCATGATCCGTGATTTTCCGGAATACTACCCGCTTTATTCGTTGCGGGAGTATACGTACAACAAGATTACACAGCCCAATCGCAATCGTCTGCTGTGGCTAGACCCCAACGTGGACGGCCTCAAGACAGGCCATACCGAAGCTGCCGGCTATTGCCTTATTACTTCCGCCAAACGTGGTGACCGGCGGTTGATTTCCGTGGTGATGGGAACCGCTTCCGATAATACGCGTACCATGGAAAGTCAGCGCCTGTTGAATCACGGATTCCAGTTCTACGATACCGTACACCTGTATCAAAAGGAACGTGAGGTGACTACCATTCAGTTATGGAAGGGCGCACAGAACAAGCTTAAGACCGGGTTTGGTTATGATGTTTATTTCTCACTCCCCAAGGGCCAGGCCGATAAGCTGAAAGCCAGAATGGAATACAAGCAGCCCTTGATCGCTCCCATCAGTGCGGGACAAAAAGTGGGGGTGGTGAAGTTCACACTCAATGGCAAGCCTATGGCGGAACACCCGCTGGTGGCGTTGGAAACCGTAAGTGCGGCAAATTTTTTTGGCCGTGCCTGGGATAGTATGCAGCTGTTATTTAATTAGCGCGAATTTATGAAACATCCGGGTTAGTGCGTATGCGTTCCATTACCGATTTTATTTACAAGGATCATCATGATTTATCTCAACGGTGATTTTATGCCTATCGAGGAAGCCCGCATTCCCGTGCTGGATAGAGGCTTCATTTTTGGTGATGGCGTGTATGAAGTGATCCCGGTGTATTCCCGCAAGCCCTTTCGTCTGGCTGAGCACCTGCACCGGTTGCAGTACAGCCTCGACGGTATTCGCCTGTCAAATCCACATTCCAACAAGGAATGGAGTAATTTATTGGAACAAATCGTCGCCGGCAACGAGAGCGATGATCAGTATCTATATTTGCATATTACTCGTGGCGTGGCCAAACGTGATCATGCTTTTCCGAAGGGCGTTATGCCTACGGTATTTATCATGAGCAACCCGCTGCTGGCGCCGCCCGGAGAGTTGCTTGCTACCGGCGTGGCCGCTATCACAGCCAGCGACAACCGATGGCTGCGCTGCGATATCAAGGCAATTTCCTTGTTACCCAATGTGTTATTGCGACAAATGGCAATTGATGCGGACGCGATAGAAACAGTGCTGCTGCGGGAGGGCTTTATGACTGAGGGTGCGGCCAGCAATATTTTTGTGATAAAAGATGGAGTACTGCTGGCTCCGCCAAAAAATCATTTGATGCTGCCCGGGATTACCTATGATGTCGTGCTTGAACTTGCGGCTGCCAACGAAATCCCGCACGAAGTGAGAGAGGTGTCCGAGTACGAAGTGCGTACCGCCCGGGAGATCCTGCTGACATCCTCAACCAAAGAAATCATGCCTATCACCCGTCTCGACGGCAAGCCAGTGGGCGACGGCAAACCGGGATCGATGTTTGCCCTGCTGCACCAGCTCTACCAGAATTACAAGAGCACCGTAATGCGAGGTTAGCATTCTCAACCTATGAATACTTCGGTGCAACCCTCGCTAATCGAATATCCCTGTGATTTTCCTATCAAGATCATGGGGCGCGTGGATGGTTTACCGGTGAAGCCGGCCATTTACCAGAAAAGCGATGCTACCTCGTCTTCTGTCCCGGATGATTCTATTGCCGCTATTTCGGCAGAGCATGGCAGGCAAGATTTTATTCAAGCGGTGCTGATGATTGTGAAACGCCACGCCCCGAATTTCGATGAGGCAAGCCTGGAGGTCAGGGTCAGCAAAAAAAATACCTACCTGAGTGTTACCTGCACAATTCGCGCCGTTTCCCGTGCACAATTGGATGCGCTATATCAAGAATTGTGCGATCACCCAATGGTGGTCATGGCGCTTTGAACATCCTGACATTTGGACTCTGAGTAATTTCCGGATATGCTTTTGGAGCATGGATATCTTATGCCTGGAACCAGGCCCCTGGAATTAAGCCATGGGTCAGGATTGAAAATTCAAAGGTACCCCGGTCTGGCGGACTATCTTTCCACCTGGCAGGCGATGAAAGATTTCACAGCATCCCGCACGGAGAATACACCTGATGAGATCTGGCTATTGCAGCATCCGCCGGTTTACACCCAGGGTATTGCGGGCAAACCGGAACATCTGCGCCATAATAACGGCATTATCGTGATCCGGACCGATCGTGGCGGACAAATTACGTATCACGGTCCCGGGCAAATTATCGCGTATCTGCTGCTCGACATGCGCCGTCTTAAACTCGGCGTACGTGAGCTGGTCAGAAAAATGGAGGGCGCCGTGATAGACTTGCTGCGGGATTATCGCATCGGCGCTGAAGGCCGCGTGGATGCGCCTGGTGTGTATGTGGACGGCGCAAAAATCGCGGCGTTGGGACTGAAAATAAAGAACGGCTATTGCTACCATGGTCTGGCGCTCAATGTGGACATGGATTTGAGTCCATTTTCCGCAATTAACCCTTGCGGCTATTCGGGCTTGCAGGTAACGCAAACCAGAGATCTTGGGGTAACCGCAGGGCTGGAAACACTGAGCGGAGAACTTGCCGGTAAATTACAAATGAGGCTTTTTGGGACTTGAAAAACTCAACCTAAACTGCTGAATTTAGGTTCAAAGATCTGGCGAAGCGGAAACAGGAATTATTGACATAGCATTTAACCTAAATCCGGTAGTTGATCGCTCATTTATTAGGTTAGCATTATGATTAATAACGATGTTTTGGGCTATTTGGCCCTCACCTTCTGGGTGAGGCCGCTACAGGGCAGATTGCACGGTTTTTACGGCGCATGGCAGCGTTGCAACTTCTTGGAATGGAATGACCATTCCGCGTCGTTGCGCCTTGCCCCGCACCCCAAAAACCGCACACTCCGCCCCGTCCAACTACCGGATTTAGGTTTAATGCAACATTAAAAATTTTTGATGGCGCAAGAATGTTGCGATGGAAAGGATAAGTAGAGTAATTCGCAAGCCGCTGCGCTCGCAAAATCGGATTTTTAGATGTGCCCTTATTGAGGAATGAGACTATCTTGCCATGACAATTGAAACCCGCCAGAAAGGCGCGGCTAAAACCGCACGAAACCCAATCAAAATTGTGCCGCAATCCCAAAGTGAGTTGCTGCGTAAACCGTCATGGATCCGGGTGCGCTCATCTAACAGTCAGGAGTTCCACGAAGTCAAACGAATTTTGCGCGAGCAGAAACTGCATACCGTGTGCGAAGAAGCCTCCTGCCCCAATATCGGCGAGTGTTTCGGCAAAGGCACCGCTACTTTCATGATTCTGGGCGATCTTTGCACCCGTCGTTGCCCTTTCTGCGATGTGGCGCATGGCAAGCCGTTGCAACCGGATGCCGAGGAACCCTTGCATCTGGCACAATCCATTGCCGCTATGAAGCTGAAATACGTCGTCATAACCAGTGTTGACCGCGATGATCTGCGTGACGGCGGCGCACAGCATTTCGTGGACTGCATACGTGAGGTCCGTGCCCATTCACCGCGGACAAAAATAGAAATTCTTGTACCGGACTTCCGTGGAAGGCTGGAAGTCGCGCTGGACAAATTATTCGCCTGTCCGCCCGATGTGTTGAATCATAATCTTGAAACGGTACCGCGTCTCTACAAGAAGTGCCGTCCCGGCGCGGATTACGCGCATTCGCTCAAATTACTGAAAGACTTCAAGGCACGTTTCCCGGGAATTCCCACTAAATCCGGATTAATGCTGGGTCTGGGCGAAACCGACGAGGAAATTCTTGAAGTGATGCGTGATTTGCGCGAACATGATGTCGAGATGCTTACGATCGGTCAATACCTGCAACCCAGCATCGGACATTTACCCGTGTTGCGCTATGTGCCACCGGAAGGGTTCAAGGAATTCGAGCGTGCCGCGATTGAGATGGGTTATAGCAACGCTGCCTGTGGTCCGATGGTGCGCTCCAGTTACCATGCCGATCAGCAGGCGCACGAAGCGGGCATAGCATAGCGATTCACTTAACATAGACCAGGTAAGGATTCATACAGACAGTCAGCCAAGGCGTCCAACAGGAGTTGCATCATGCGTACCATTACTGCCGTTTTTGTCTGGTTTCTGGTTTCCATGCCTACCTTCGCTACGGGAATTGACGCGCTATCCGATGAAGCTGCGGCCGATGGCCTGAAGCAAGCGCTTACTCAGGGTGTCAACGCGGCGGTAGACAGATTGGGCGTCGCAAACGGATTTCTTGAGAATCCCAAAGTCAAAATTCCCTTGCCCGGCGCGCTACAAAAAGTGGAAGGAGTTATGCGCACTTTAGGGGCGAGTAAGTATGTTGATGGTTTGATCGTGACCATGAATCGCGTAGCGGAAGTGGCGGCGGCGGAGGCCAGGACGCTGATGGTGGATGCGGTGGAAAAGATGCCGGTGGAGAACGCCAAGAAAATTCTTGCCGGTGGCGACGATGCGGCCACGCAGTATTTTCGCGCCAGCACTTCGGAGGATCTCGCTCAGGAATTCCTGCCAATTGTGAAGAACGCGACAGACCAGGTTGGTCTGGCCAAGAAATATAGCGACTTTGTCCGCAAAGGTGGGAAGTTTGGCCTGGTAGCGGACAAATATGCAAACATCGAAGGCTACGTTACCCAGAAAACGCTGGATGGCCTATATCTGATGGTGGCGGAAGAGGAACGTCTGATTCGTAATGACCCGATGAGTCAGCGCAGCAAATTGTTACAGCAGGTATTTGGTACGCTTGAATAGCGGACTGTCTGTCGGGAATAGCACCTGGTTTTCTCTGAGCCTCCTCTTGGAATACACCCGCGCAAATCACCGCCTGTTGATTCCATGACGCATCGACCTGGTGGTTTGACCCAACACGTGTTGGTGATGCCCGCGGATACCCGATATCGCCAAATCAACTCAATCGGTTGCTTACCCGTTCGGGCACGCGAACTCCTGGCCGGGACATTGCCCGGCTGCTTGCTCATGGGGTCACGCCGTCAACACGTGATGCAGGCGAGTATTCAGCGCTTGGTGATCGGCGCGGGAGCGTTGACGTTGACGAATTTGCTGAAGATGCCATCAAGCGTCGTTCCATATTCATTCAACTTGGGATTGTTCCTGTAGGTGTCAGCAAGTTCGAGCACTGCCTTGTTGAAGCTTTCGTCACCCGTGAGAATAGACAGCGTTACCGATCCGTGCGTAACGAACTCATTGTCCCAACGCGCACGGATGGCGGACCAGAATTCGGATGTCGACTTCCAGTAAGCCAGGGCAGGCTCAAAGTCGTAGCGTTCAATGCGCTGGTAGTCGTTAAAGCCGAACTCGCGAACCAATACCGCGTCTTTGCCATCTTCTGCGCGTACTACTTTGGTGCTGTCCTGCTCGTGCGCCCAGCCCTGTGGCGTGATTGTGTGACGATTCTCGGTATTGATCAGCTGGTAGTCATTGCGCGTAGTGTATTCGCGTCGAGGCAGCGGCCGCCAGCTGCGGTCCGAAGTCCAGGTTGACACGCCGTACTTGTGGTTCCACTTGCCATTGCCGGAATAGCGAGGTGCGTCATTGACTTCGTAGACTAATTGTGTCCATGTGCCAGGTATCGCCGCGGCGTCGCGCTCCCGCTGCTCAAAGCGCTGGTTGCCGGCATATGCCCAATGTCTGGGTGATTCATATATCCAATCCTGACGCCAATGTTTGGTTACAGCACCGCCACCCATTATAAGAATATGCTGCAACGAGATCCGCCTGCCAGCGTCTTCGACCAGCACCACAGTCTCGAAACCAGTGCTGCGCTTGGGTTTCTTGCGCTCATAGCCTGGCTTTAACACTACGGTCTCGTCGAAATTGAACTTGACCTGATATCCGCCCAGCATTGCGAGAATCGCCCGGCGATCGCAGTCGAATGGACGCTCAACGGCGGAACAGCCGGCGACGGGGCGTTCAACGGCCGGATAGCCGGATGAGTCAGGCTTTGTCAGGTAAGATTTGCCGGCACATGCGGTGAGCAACGGCAGCATGAGCAAGCAGATTGCGATTGCGGATGAACGTTTCATGAATATCTCCTTGTTTCATCTGTCTGATGAGGGTGATCACTATCATGCCGCGATACCGGGATTCTCATGCGGTCCGGGTGAGAAAGCGGCGATTGCATCGGATCGAAATGGCAAGCCGGGTGGAATGTAATAAGATTTAGCCCGTCTCGTTTAAAGCGACGGCGCTTTCTTATTCTCCGGGAGCTCGCTGGCAAGCCACGAAATCAGTTGTCCGATCAATCTGTCGCTCGCTTCAGTCAGGGCGTGCACCGCGCCGGCGGCATTAGGTGAAGGGGCCATCTCCTCGATATCGAAACCGCGCTGAGCAATTAACGAACGCGTGCCGCGCTCGAGGAGGCTGGCGCGCAATCTGATTACCGCGCGGCTTTGATGAGGCGTATCGAATACCTGCGTGAATTCTTCCAGTTCAAGGCGCAATGCATAGTCCGCCCGTGCCCCGTCACTGGCGCTTACCACCCCATCATTATTGACGTCGGCAATGCGGCCCTTGATCCGCTGGGTGAGCAAAGTCGCGGGCGCCGCCGCCCAGCGGCTGCTCGCATAGGTATATGATCGCGCGGGATCGTGATATACCAGACGATACTGGATCGCCGGGTTATCCAGCCACGCAGGGGATGTCCCCGCCACCAGCAGGCTTGCGGACAGGCGCGGCTGGCTGGATGTATCGGAGACACCGGATGCGACCAATGGCCGCTCCAGGCCGAAGTCATATATCGCCGTGGGAGTCTGAGTCCGGGGAGTTGCGCATCCGGCAAGCAGCATGGCGGCAAGAAGTGGAAATAGAAATTTTATCATTCGGAAATTCCCTGAGGTGATACCTGGGGTGATACAAAGCCATCTTCTCCCGGACCCGGCGGCGGTGGCGATCTGCCGAACAGTAAACTTCGGGGTTGCTCTTCCAGTTGCAACAGAACACGATCCACACCGCGAGTATTACGCGTGATGCCTTCGGTTGCCTCACGCAGTTTATGCATGGTGTCGGTCAGTTCTCCAGCCGTATGAGACAGACTGTCGACAGTCCCTCCCTGCTGATTTATTTTTGCCGTAATCTGATTAAGGTCGATTATCAGCTGATCAGTGTGCTTCAGAACCGAACTCGCGTCGGCTGCCAGGCCCGGCAAGGATTTGAGTCCTGGCTCCAGGTGTCTGACGGTCCCGCGCAAACGGCCGGTGACCCCCTCGGTATTTTCCAGTATGTGTGAAAACCGGGTCTGGTTCTGATCGCTAAGCAGCAGATTCAATCGCTCCACCAATCCGTTTGCGTTGCTGAGCAGGCGCTGCCCCGACTCGGCCATGCTATCCAGCGCGGAGGGACGAAAGGGAATCTGCGC
>JBKJYB010000188.1:0-7159 GCA_046716045.1 Nitrosospira sp. | reverse complement strand
GGTGGCGGGCCTTGCTACGTTATCTCAGTCGGTTCTTTTCTGAATGGGAAAGTCGACATCAACGGTTTTCTGAAAGGTTTGGATGAAGCCAAGTCGGTTGATGAAGTTACGCTTCTGATAAGTCCAGAGGCTGTACTCCTGAGTGATACACGATATGGGCAATGGGCCACCGCTGCCCTACAGCAATGCGCAGAGTTACAAGATCGTTTCGCGATATTAGATGTGTCCGATCAGTATAAAACCAACGCTGATATCACCACCTTTTTCAGAAATCGGGTTCCCTCGGTAGTGGACGAAACAAAGTATGGCGCTGCCTACTATCCTTTCATAGAGACTGTTTTCTCATATCGACTACAAGATGCGAGTGGAAGCAATATCAGCTTCGTGCGTCTTTATACAGAAAACGGGGCAGCATTGACGACAACGGCGGCTGAAGTTGCAGCAGGCCTGGCTGCCTATGATGACCTTATAGCAGATGAAGATATTTACAATGCTGAGCTGGCTGATTTTAGCGTGGCAGACGAGGTAAATAGGATAGCCATCGAAATCAACAATATAACAGATGCATTGACGCCAATCGTTACGGATGAAGAGGCAATCAAAGAGTCGATTTATCAGGCAGTCGGAAAGAATAATGTGGATGCCACGATTCAAAATGCAGTTGCAGGAGGTTTGAACGCAGCCGTAGACGCTTGGCTTACGGCAAAAGCAAGCGAACTTACAACGGCGACGACGGATCTCGATACCGCCAGAACTGATCTTGATACGGCAAATACAGCAATGGCTGCGGCATCGGACGCGCTACTTGCCCTTGGCGACTACTCCTTTACACAACTGAATAAGGTAAAAGAGAAGAACAATTCACTTTACAACCTGATTCTGGATAAAACCCTCAGCTCCGGGGTAGTGCTGCCACCAAGCAGTCTCATTGCGGGCATTTATGCCAGCGTTGATAACAGTCGCGGGGTATGGAAAGCACCTGCAAATGTCAGCCTAGCCAGCGTCATTCAACCGACGCTTTTGGTATCCAGCCAGTTTCAAGCGGATTTAAACGTAGATACGTTGGCGGGCAAATCTGTCAATGCTATCCGGCCTTTCATCGGCAAAGGCACCCTCGTCTGGGGTGCGCGCACACTGGCCGGCAACGACAATGAATGGCGCTACATCAATGTTCGCCGGTTTTTTAACTTCGTGGAGGAATCAACGAAAAAAGCCACCGAGCAGTTCGTGTTTGAGCCAAATGATGCCGGTACTTGGGTCAAGGTGCAAGCCATGATCGAGAATTTTCTTACTGTCCTTTGGCGGCAGGGCGCGCTCCAGGGCGTAAAACCTGAACACGCGTTTTACGTCGCTGTGGGGTTGGGCAAAACGATGACCGCCCTTGACATCCTCGAGGGCCGCATGATTGTCGAAATCGGTATGGCCGCGGTGCGTCCGGCTGAATTTATCATCCTCAAGTTCTCGCACAAGATGGCGGAATCTTAGGCAAAGACCCAGATACGAAGAGATCAACTCATCAACATTCAACATTCATTTAAGGGGCAAACATCATGCCACAAGAATATCCGATACCCCGTTTCCACTTCCAGGCAATCTGGGGTGGCGCAAAAATCAGTTTCACTGAAGTGACCGGCCTCGTCATGGAGCGGGAGAAGATCGAATACCGGCACAGCGACAGTAAAGATTTCAATAAGATCAGCATGCCGGGAATGGTGAAGAACAGTAACATCACCCTGAAGCGCGGCAAGTTCGAGGGCGACTTCGACTTTAACACGTGGTTGGAAGACGTCGCCAACGAGCGGGTCGAAAATCGGCGCGATGTCGTTATTCAGCTCCTGAACGAAAAACATACTCCTGTAGCAGCATGGTCGGCCACCCGATGTTTTCCGGTGAAAGTTACAGCACCTGATTTTAAATCCGATGCAAATGAAATTGCGGTGGAGAGCATTGAGATTGCGCACGAGGGTTTGAAGTTGATGAAGATTTAAAATGGCCTGCTCATGACTGACTATTACCCACCGTGGGGGTTCTATTACAAAGTGGAGTTCGGCATCAGCAAGAACAAAAATGACGTGCGCTTTCAGGCGGTGTCCGGTCTGTCGGTCGAATATGACATGGAGGAATATAAGGAAGGAGGCGAAAATCGCTTTACCCACAAGTTGCCCGTGCGGACCAAATTCGCGGACATGGTGCTAAAGCGCGGCATGTTGACGGATTCCGAAGTGATTAAGTGGTTTCTCAATGCTTTCCGTGATCGCGAGTTTGTGCCGGCCGACGTTAACATTATCCTGATGAACGAAAAAAGTGAGCCTTTGCGCACGTGGAAAGTTACCCATGCCATTCCCAAAAAATGGCTTGTAAGCGATTTGAATGCTAATGAGAACTCAATTGTCATTGAAACGCTGGAGTTGTCCTATCGCTATTTCACCATTCAATAACAAATATGGCGTCATATTGACAAAATTGTGAACCATCCATGCCTATCGAGATCAAGGAATTACATATTCGGGTAGCGGTCAATACGCCGCAAAGCGGGCAGACAGCAAGAGGGCAAGCGACTGCTGGCGGTGGCCGTGATGCGGGTGGTGATGGCGCTAATGGTAAAGAGGCCATCGTGGCCGAATGCGTAGAACAAGTATTGCAAATACTTCAAAATAAAACGGAGCGCTGATGGCTGAAAACGGCAAATTGGAAAAAATGCTGATCCTGGCTTTTGAAACCTCCGAAGACGCTGAAAATGGCGGCAGACCGGAAGCGAAAGACAGTTTCGAGGCGTTGATCAACCCGGAAACCTACACGCTCGAGTACAAAGTAAAAACTGATGATGCTCAGGGGCAGGGTACAAGCAGCGCGCAGGTAAAATTCGAGTACACGATGCCGGAAGAGCTCACATTTGAGTTTTTGTTTGATAACACCGGCATCATCGACGGGAAAGCGAAAAAGGACGGCATTTTTGATGATGTGAATCACTTCCGGGAGATGCTGACCGGGTATCAGGGCGAGTCGCACGAACCGTATCATCTTAAGTTGGTATGGGGAAATCTGATATTCAAGGGCAGGGCCATTGAGCTCGGCATCACTTATAAACTGTTCAATCCGGATGGGCAGCCGATACGCGCCGTTGCGAGAGTTAAGTTCAAGGGAAGCATCGAAGAGAAAAAACGCGCCGCAAAGGAAAATAAAAGCTCATCTGACCTGACCCACGTGCGTAAGATAAAAGCGGGAGATGCCCTCCCGCTGATGTGTTATCGGATTTATGGGGACCCGAAATACTATCTCCAAGTCGCTGAAGTAAACGGCCTTGGCAATTTCCGGTTCCTGACCGCGGGGATGGATCTTGTTTTTCCACCCATTGAAAAAGTACAACAAAAACTGTGAGCAATGAGTCCACCATCCCAACCTCGGCAACGCCGGACGTATGCACGGTTGCTGTTCTTGTGGATGGGGTGGAAATTTCTGGTGAATTCCAAGTGTTGTCGGTTTCCGTGGCACATGAATTAAATCGGATTCCGGCGGCTACCATTCAATTGCGGGACGGGGAGGCATCAAAATCAACTTTTGCAGCAAGCAACGCCGATCACTTCATACCCGGCAGAAAAGTAGAAATTCAGCTTGGCTATCGCTCACAAAATGAGCCGGTGTTTAAAGGAATCGTTGTTAAACACAGTATCAAGATACGCAAAAACGGTAGCTTGCTTATCGTAGAGTGCCGCGATGAAGCGGTAAAAATGACCAGCGGCGCAAAGAATCGCTACTTCACGGATAAGAAGGACAGCGACATCATGGAGGAGATTATTGGGTCATATCAGTTACAAAACGAGGTGGAAGCCACCACGCCCGATCTGAAGGAGGTCGTGCAATACGATGCGACCGATTGGGATTTTCTTCTATGCCGTGCCGAAGCCAACGGACAAGTGGTGATGGTCGAAGACGGGAAAGTGGTAGTAAACCAGCCAGTCACCGGGGAAGAGCCTGTCGTTGCCGTCCGGTACGGTGCGACATTGCTGGAATTGGATGCCGAAATAGATGCTCGCTGGCAAAGCAAGGGCATCAAAGCAAGCAGTTGGAACGCGACCGATCAGGAATTGATAGAAGTGGAGGCAAGGGAGCCTTCAACCACGAACAACGGTAATCTTTCGCCCGCCGATCTGGCCGAGGTCATCGGTGGGGATGCTCACGAAATTAGCCACGGCGGCAAACTCAGTGAACCTGAACTGCAGGCTTGGGCCGACGGCCGGTTGTTGAAAGAGCGGTTGGCGAAAGTGCGCGGAAGAGCAAAATTTCAGGGCTTTGCGGGTGTATTGCCCGGAAAAATCATCGAGGTGACCGGCATTGGCGAGCGGTTCGAAGGAAAAATGTACGTTTCAGGTGTACGCCATACGGTAGCCAATGGTAATTGGGAAACGGATGTTCAATTCGGATTGAGCACCGAATTATTTGCCGAAACCTATAATCTGCGTCCTCTGCCTGCTGGCGGCCTGCTCCCGGCGGTAAGCGGTCTGCAAATCGGCGTGGTCACCGTTCTGGAAAATGATCCCGATGGTGAGGATCGCATCAAAGTGCGGCTTCCATTGGTTAACGCATCAGAGGAAGGCATCTGGGCGCGTATCGCTACCCTGGATGCGGGCAAAGACCGTGGCACGTTTTTCCGCCCCGAAATCGGCGATGAAGTCGTGGTTGGCTTCCTCAGCGATGACCCTCGCTTTCCTGTCGTAATGGGAATGTGTCACAGCAGCGCCAAACCTGCCCCTGAACCGGCCAAGGACGACAACCACCGGAAGGGTTATGTCAGCCGGGAGAAAATGCAATTCATTTTCGACGACGAGAAAAAAATTGTAGTTCTCGAAACTCCCGGTGGCAACAAGATGACCCTGTCTGAGGAAGACAAAGGTATCGTGATTGAAGACCAGAATGGCAACAAGATTACCCTTGACGACAGTGGCATCAATATTGAAAGCACCAAAGACCTGACTTTGAAAGCTGCCAAAGACATCAAAATTGAAGGCATGAATATGGACATGAAAGCCCAGACTGCCTTCAAAGCCGCCGGGACTGGCAGCGCCGAAATTTCCGGAGCCAGCACGACGATAAAAGGGAGCGCCACAACCGTGATCCAGGGTGGTGTGGTTCAAATCAATTAATCCACAAATAAAGAAACCCAAACAATGCTTCCGGCGGCCCGTGTCACAGATATGATTGTTAGCACCGCAACATCAGGTGTCCCGGTGCCCATCATCCCGCCGGGCGCACCGGCCGTATTAATAGGGGGATTGCCGGCGGCGCGACTGGGTGATACTTGCGGAGCGGATGCCATTGTGAAAGGTTCCGCGACCGTATTGATTGGCGGAATGCCCGCGGCCAGGGTAGCGGATTTGACCGCCGCGGGAGGCGCGGTAATGCCACCTGGCGCACTGACAGTATTGATTGGAGGGTAATATCAAATGGATCTTGCATTCCTCGGCCGCGGATGGTCTTTTCCACCGGCATTTCAGCGGAGTACCGCCAGTGTGGAGATGCTGGAGCAGGAGGCTGATATCGCTTCGAGCCTCGAAATACTGCTCACCACTACGCGCGGCGAGCGGGTGATGCTGCCACAGTATGGTTGCAACCTGGAAGAATTGGTTTTTGAAAGTCTGGATACGCGCATGAAGACTCTTATGGCCGATAAAGTGGAGTCCGCCATTCTGTACCACGAGCCGCGCATCGAACTGGAAAGTGTACGCCTGGATGACAGCCGGGAGCTGGAAGGCGTGGTGTTGATTGAAGTTATCTACCGGGTCAAATCCACCAATTCGCGGTTCAATTTTGTCTTCCCCTACTACAGACTGGAGGGCACCGACATCAATCTCACCACAACCATTAATCTTTTACCTGACAACGTTTGATTATGGCTTCGCCGGCTGATTGTACACAAAATTCGGATCCGCTCAGACTCGTCCGCGAAGGTACGAGCCAGGAGCAGCGTTTGTCTGCCGCACTCGATCCGGCATATGCGCCAGTGAACGAGCATACCCCCGCGCATGGGATGGTGTTCGCTCAAGCGTATTCCACGTTTTTAAAATATTACGATGCAAATAACGCTGCGGCCGGTGACTGGAAGCCATTTTTCAGCGAGGATGTGTCGGTGCGGTTGGCCATGGCAGCGGTGCAGGATGTGGAGTATTACAAGGCCAATGTAGCAGCGTATTTCGAATTTTTGAATAACCGTGAGAATGAAACCAGGGAAGCGGAATTAAAAAACCACTTGGGTTATCTGTTCAGCGTTGCTGGCACGCTTGCCAAACAGTTGGATGTATTAAAAGATGGGTTGCCAACTGAGATTTCACTCAAAGGTGTATTGCAAAACCTGATTCAAGGTCAATTGGCGCCTGCATTCAACCGGCTTATTGCCTATTACAACGCGGATTTGATACTGCCCGCACCGCACCCGCTTGTGGCGGATGTCCATCCCGGTACCGTGATTTTGGGTACCATGACGGTTGTTTTTAGCGACATTTATACGAACGGCTTATCCAAAGATTGGATAAAAGGTGGCTCGGCTGACTGGAATGCCTACGTCACCAGCATACCAGCGGATACCTTGGTTTACGGTTCTGGCGTAACTGTTTTTGAGCGTATTAACCATATCGCCACCCACAATCTTTTCACCTCGATATTCGATCAGTTTCTGAAAGGTTATGCCCGCATCGTGAACGATGCGAAATTGGCTTTGGAGGCGACATTTACAAATTGGGACCGGCACGAACCGCATTATGCCTTGTTTCTGGCCTACCTCCGCCTGTTTGAATATGCCCGCGCGGAAGCCAACACGCTGACCGGGCGGCATCTGGATTTTTATTACCGCGAAATCCTCCGATTGAAAGAAAAACCCGCTGAACCGGCAAATGCACATCTGTTGGTGGAATTGGCCAAACAGGCATCAACATATTTAGTGGAAACGGGTGAACTGTTCAAAGCGGGTAAGGACGACCTGGGCCGTGAGGCGTTCTTCGCCAATGACCGCGATTTTGTGGCAAATCAGGCGAAGGTGGCGGCCTTAAAGACGGTCTATCGGCATGGTGATGAGAAGGTAGGAACCACGGCCCCGACCGACATGCATTCGGGACGCCTTTATGCTTCTCCCGTTGCCAATTCGGACGATGGATCAGGGGCGGAGATC
>JBKJYB010000187.1:0-7657 GCA_046716045.1 Nitrosospira sp. | reverse complement strand
GGGGGACGCTGACGTTTCGGATCAGCCAGCTTTTTGGCACTTCTGCGTGCAGAGCTGGGCTTCTTCATGCTTCTAACCGGATCATGGCGAAATCGGAGTCCTAGTTATCGCGACCACAGCTTCTTCTCTCACCGGCCGGAGTCGCTAAGCCGATGCTACGCTGCCACAGGTGAGTGGTCAAGCGACAGGTCCCGCGTTTGCAGTAACCGGACAACTCAGGCAAACTCGCTTGGGACCACATTCCGTGAATGACCGCTCATGGTACAACTGAGACCTTGAGTATATGGCTGAACCTGTCACCAAGTGCTTTCACGCAGCGATATTATGCAAAGCAACTCGCTGCTTAACCCGTTGGACTCCACTATTGCCAACTGACCTCAGTGTATTAACGGCAGAGCGAATCGTTGTCTTAGATAAGCCGATAACGGCACGATAAAGGCACGGACTGTGACTGAATGAATACAAAGGCTCAGGTAATTTTACCTAAGCCTTTGATTTATTGGCTCCCCGACCAGGGCTCGAACCTGGGACCTGCGGATTAACAGTCCGTCGCTCTACCAACTGAGCTATCGGGGAATTGGGAGAGGTGCATATATTAATAGCTTGAGCCACGCTGGTCAATGAAATAAGCCCGGGATGCCTTGATTTATGGGATTATTTGCCGTCAATGTCAGCGCTTTAGTCGTATTACTCAAACCTTTACGGCTGAACCGGATTTCATCTTTTTGACCGATAGTTACTTTTCTTTGAATGGGGTTGCGCATATCAGCCCCATTCACCACTCTCTTCCGGCTAATAGCACCAATCTGGCCTATGATGATGTTAAATATTTATTGGTTGCGATAGTGTATACGCCGGTCTAATTGGAGATATGATCCTGAATTCTGTGGATGGCCGCTTGTTGTTCCGCTTAATACTGTGATCTACGGATAATTCTCGCGTCACTTGATCATCATCTTTATAGTTGGTTCGCCACAGGACGCTCACCCAAAAAACCGTACGCTCCACCTCTTCAACAGTCCGGACTCAGGATGATGGATGACAGCGATTACATAATGATTGGTTCCGCGTTCCTGGTAGGCGTTATTTCGGTGTGTGCGTGGTTCTTCAAGAAAGTCATGCGGGGAGAGATCGGGGTCAGCGTTAACACAGCCTTGCTGGCATTGCTTGTGGTTATCCTGCTGGTGCCTTTTGTCATGAATGTTTCCGCACATTTCGTATCCCAGATACTTCACCACTCGGAAGATGCTATGGAAGGGGCTGCGGAATCGCATCGATGAGTTTTTCGTGAGCGGCGCTAAATTGTTTCACTCCATCGTATAGCAATTTGCTGCCGATATCGTCGAGGGAAATGCGCAGCGTCTTGAGTGTACTTAGGAGGACGGCTGCGCTGGCAACATTTTCCCGCAGGCTGGAGCGCACTCTCCCGCGCTCACGGAACGCCGCCAGTGTTGCCGGGGGAATTGTGGTCACGGTGTCGGGGCCAATCAGTTCCTCGATGTATTTTACGTCCCGATAAGCTGGGTTCTTGATTCCGGTACTGGCCCAGAGAAGCCGCTGCCTTTGCGCACCCTGCGCGGAGAGTGCGTCCCAGCGGGGGCCGGAGAAGATTGCCTGTTGGTGCTCATACGCAACCTTGGCATTAGCGATGGCCACCTTTCCTGACAGGTTTTTGAACGATTCGCGTTCCAGCGCGTTATAGGTCTTGATCCAGCCGCACTGGTTCAGGTGAGAGGAAATGATGGCATCGACGGCGGTATCGAGGCGGCTGATAAAAAAGCTCGCTACACCAGCAACAGAGGCAGGATTCCCGCCGCGTGCGATGAGCTGTTCCAGTCCATCCAGATAAGCTTGCGCGGCCCGCTCGTACAGGGCTTGCGAAAAGAGCAGTGTGACGTTGACGTTAATGCCCTCGGCGGTCATCTGGGTAATGGCAAGAATGCCGGCCTCGGTAGCCGGAATTTTGATCAGGAGGTTTTTCCGCCCCACTTCGTGCCACAGGCGGCGGATTTCCGCTATGGTTCCCACCGTATCATCGGCTAATGCCGGGGCGATTTGCAGCGAGACGTAGCCATCGCGGCGGTACGTAGTTTCGTATACCGGGTGCAGTATGTCGGCTGCGGCGCGTATTTCCCGAATGAGGAGTTTTTCGTAAGCCGCTGCGGGTGCATGTCCCTGGCGGAGGAGGGCGCGCAGATCCCTGGCATATTCGGCGTCTGAACTGATAGCGTATGCAAGAATAACGGGGTTGGTGGTAATGCCGCATATTTCGCCTTCGTCCACCATTCTCTTCAAGCCGCCGCCGTGGATAAGATCACGATCGATATCATCGAGCCAGACGGACTGTCCATGTTCTTTCAACTGAAGTAGTATATTCATGAGTAGAGTACCGATGAATCGGGTCAGATGAGCTTTGACAATGGCAGGTTGAAGATTAACGTAATCCTGTTCAGGCTTGTATCACTTTCTCTAGGAGTTTCATCATGTTTCGCGCTCTGAAGATCTGGCCGCTGCTCACAGGCACTATTCGCTATGAGAAAACCATCTCGACACGCAACCGTGGCCACGGCAAATTCATTGATGCGCCAATTCTCGCCTATCTGATTGAAACGCCAAACGGCCGCATTCTTTACGATGCGGGATGCGACTACCGCAAGCTGGCCGGCCCGCTGCTGCGCGCCAGGTATTTTGACCCCATGCGTCCGCTGGTGGAGGCACCCGCCATGCGGGAAGAGCAGCGTATCCCGCGCTATCTGGCGCAACTGGGACTCGCGCTGTCCGATATAGATCTCGTGTTTATCGGCCATCTGCACTTTGACCATGCAGGCGGGCTTTGCGATCTGCCGGGTTGCGAGGTCCATATACAAGGCGATGAATTGGCTGCGGCAAGTGCCGGGCTGGATGGCAGCGTATTTGCGGATGAGCTGGTCGATGCGGATCAATGGCGGGTAAAAGCGGGCGAGTATCTGGTGGCGCCGGGTGTGCACGCCATCGCCAGCCCTGGCCATACGGCGGGGCATATGTCGCTATTCATCGAGCTGAAAAAAGGACAACCGGTCATTCTGTGCGGTGATGCGGCCGATCTGGGTGAGAACCTGTCGGACGAAATTGCGCCGGGCTACTGTTGGCAGGATAACGAGACGCTGGCACTGGCGAGCATCCGCAAGCTCAAGGCGCTGGCCCGCAGGGAAGACGCGGAACTCTGGCCCAACCACGACATGGATTTTTTCCGGGGCTTGCCGGGTTTTCCGGCTTGGAGAGAATAACCGTATACCAGACGTGCGATTATCCGGATTCAGGATAATCCAAGCACCGTTCGTAACCCGCGCTCAACGGATTCCATATCCGTATGATCCAATTCTCCTTCTTTCTCTATCAAGCGTGTTTTATCGATAACATGGATCTGATCAATTCGCGCGTTGGAACTGGCGCCCGCTGATGTCACGGCCGCCACTACCAACGGCGGTCGCGGTATTCCCTTGGTCGAAATGGGTACGACAATTACCGTGAGCCGCTTCTCATTAAGAATGCTGAGCGAGACGACCACACACGGGCGGCGTTTCCTCATCTCGCTTCCAATGGTTGGATCGAGATTTACCCAAAAAATATCCCCACGTTTTGGACTTGTCATACATTGTCGTCCATGCCGTCATTCAAGGCGCCATGCCAATCCTGCATCTCGGAATGAAGCGCCACATTTTCGGTTTCCTCCGCCGTCACCGCTTCGGCAATTCTGGAAAGCTCATTTTCATAGTCCATAATTGCCTGCTCAATTAGATCAGCCACAAACTTATTACGCTGTCGCGCGGGAATAGAGGATTTAAAACGTGTACCAAGTTCTTCGGGAAGCCGGATAAGTACTTGTACGGTCATTCGTTCGTCCTCGACATTTTGTAATCATCGATATATTACGATAATTGATATCATATATCACCAAAACGATGGTGATAGCCAGTTGAGTATCCTGGCCAGCGAAAACCTTGTTTCACCGGAACGTTATCCAGTTCGCGGGAATGTCAGATTGAGAACTGAAGATTTTAGTGAGTAAACCCAGTGGGGAACTGGGTTGAGCAGACGGAGAATCGGCAATGACGATGCTTGCCTTTGCCCGGGTAGTTGTTCAAGCATGACCGGACAAAGGCGTGAAAGGAGCGGTTCTCGCTTTTAGTTGTGCTGCGAGCGTGATCGTGAGGCGTTATCCACAACCCGGCCATCTTCTCCAGCGGCTTCCTTCGCCATTTGCCGATGGGCGGCGGCTTCTTTTATATTTGCCCGTTCGATTTGTTCGTATTTGCGTACCAAAGCCGAAGTGTGTGACTCTAAATCCTGAGCTTGCCGACCATAGAGATAGCTTTTTTGCTCGTAATGCTCAAGCAATTTTTTTTGTTCCTCAACCTTTGAATGCACTTCTTTCGCCTTATCTTCGAAATACTTCGTCAACGCATCATGGTCACTACGGGTTCTGGCGTTCTGAGCGGCTTTGCGAACGTGGGTGTTCTGAACAGCTTCGAGAGGGGTCATCTGGGCGCAGGCAGCCAACAAACCAAGAGACATGGTCGCAAAAAATGTCCTAGTTTTCATAAGGGTATCTTCTTAATGTTGGGTTCATCGACAGCGATGAACAGTTTGAATTATCTTGAGGTCGAAAAAACCATAAAACATTTATGGCATTTTGTCAACTTTTCTATGCCTAAAGTGTCTTAATGTTGTATTGTGTCAATAGACGTAACAAACGATAATGTGTTCCATCATAATTTCTTATGATTAATACGGGAGAAAGGAAGGAAAGCCAAATGCTTAATACTATGGGTGAACGGCAAAAACAATTGCTCAAGCTGCTGCGCAGGGGCAAGCCGGGCCTGAGCGTGGATGAGCTTTCGAAAGGACTTGAAATTACGCGTAACGCGGTGCGGCAACATCTTGCCTCGCTGGAAGCGGCGGGATTGGTGGAGACCGGTACCACGCGACCCTCAGGGGGAGGGCGTCCGCAACAGCTTTATGTTCTTACCGAGCTTGGCCGGGAGAGTTTTCCGCGCCAGTACTCGTGGCTTGCGCAACTCGTCGTGGCTTCCGTTCAGAATGAAGAGGGCGCGGAAAACATGAGCAAGCGCCTGGGCGAGATTGGTGCGGGTGTCGGACGCCAGCTTCGCAGTGAACACCCTGGCCTGACTACGCACGAAGCTAAAGTCCAGAAGCTCGCCGAGGTAATGGATCAGCTTGGTTATAATGCAAAAACCGCGACATTCCCTGGTGGCGAGACGGTAATCGAAGCTGATAACTGTGTGTTTCACAGGATGGCGGTGAGAGATACCGACATTTGCCATCTGGACAGGGGTCTGATGGAGACCTTTACCGAAAGCAAAGTCGAGCAACATGAATGCATGGTCCATGGCGGAAACTTGTGCCGGTTCCGATTCAAGCCAAAAGATGACGAGCCCAGGGATAAAAATAAGGACAAATAAGGATAGGTAGCCCGTTCAGAGGCCCTTTAGCAGGGCCGATTCGACCAGCACATCGACACCCTTCTCCGGCGCTATTGCCCGCGCGGGAATATTCTCACTCGCACGCCAGCGCGCTAGTGCATCCCGTTTGGATTCACCACTGACCAGAAATATTACTTGCCGCGAACGGCTGAGCCTCGCCGCACTCAGCGAGACGCGCTGCGCCGGTGGCTTGGGCGCATCCAGTACCGCCAGCGCGTCGGGTGAATCGGGTTCAGTTCCCCACTCGCGACCGGGAAACAGGCTGGCGGTATGACCGTCCTCGCCGAGCCCAAGCAGTGTTAAATCGAACATGCCAACGGTATTCAAGGTCTGCGCATATTCGCAAGCCGCCAGATCCGCGCCAAGCTCCCCTGGAATTGTGTATAACTGATCCGCCGGAATCTCGACATAATCGAGCCACGCTTCTCCGGCCATGACAGAGTTGCGCCGGGGATCGGCGGGCGGCACGCAGCGTTCGTCACCGAAGTAAATATGCCAGGCTGACCAGTCGGCTTGCACAGCCCGTAGCTGTTTGTAGATTGCGCGTGGTGTGTCGCCGCCCGCGAGTACAAGGTGAAACTGTCCGCGTTTCCGGATCGCCGTGGCGGCGCTGGCGAGTATCATGTTCAGCGCTACATTTTGCAGTTCCGGTATATCCGCGACCGCATGCCATCTGCATTGATCGGAATGGGTGAAATCAAGGGATTGTGAGGGCTTTACGCGCATAACCAATTCGTCCGTACATTGTGAGTGGTGATTAATCGGGTCTGATCGCCATTTTACCGCTGCCAAGGAATAATATCGCGAGGCCCGAAAATAAATAGAAACCCTGCAATTCGAGTGCCCAGCCGCCATTGTCTGTTAGCGAGAAAAGCTGGCTACGGTGCGCCAATACCAATGCAAACAGCATATTGCCAAAAACAAGCAACCCACCCAGGCGAGAAAAAATTCCCAGAATAATCATTAGCGGTGCAATGACTTCACCCACATAAACGCCGTAAGCCAGAACCGTGGGTAAATTAAACCCGGCAAGTTGTTTACTGATGAATTCGAGAGAGCCTGGATTGAGTATTTTGAATACTCCATGTAGCAGTATCAATATGCCAACCGTAAGGCGCAAAATAAATTTGCCTAAAGCATCATTTTGAAATGGATTACGCATGTGTTGTTCTTCGAATGTAACGATGATGAATTCAAGATGGAAGGTGAAGGTACGGCAACAACCGATGCAGTGATGTGATGCGCAGTCCTCTCTGAGAAGACTTCCATCAATATTTTTGAATTAGCCGGACATTTATTAATTAGTCCCGGATAATGTCAGTCAGTTCCATTTTTTAACCCGGATGTTTCATAAATTCACGTGATGATTGCGCAGGATATTGTTTTGTAGGGAAATTTTGTGAAAGAGTGGCGTAGTTATTCATACGCCCGACTGAACAAAATTTCCCTACAAAACAAAAGACCAGCAAGGGCGCGCGTCAATTTATGAAACATTCGGGTTAAGTCTTTAATCGGGATATTTTACCGGATTGCGGGATTGTTCGGAGGCTCTCCAACGTTGTTTAGTCACGATATCATAGCGCATAGATAATGCATCAGATTAAAAATGAGGCATACTCATCCGGTACCATAATAATCCAGGAGGAATGATGTCAGACGAGGAGTTGAAAGCCGAGTTGGAGCGGCTGCGCAAAGAGAACGAGGCGCTCAAAAAAGGAGCCAGTACCGGGATCATTATGAAGGTGAGTGAAAAGGGAGCACTCTCGGTGTATGGCATGGGCCGGTTTCCCGTGACGCTATACAAAGAGCAGTGGTTAAAGCTGCTGGATATGTCAGATGATATCCGTGCGTTCATAGCGGCGAATGAGGGGAAATTGAAGACTAAAGATTGAGAATGGGATGAGAAGCATAAATCGACGTCGAGCAGAAATGGTAGATTTGTGCCAGACCCCTTCAGGAACGAAACCTCTGAAATAAATCTTCCGTGGAGCGCGCTGCTGGAAAATTCGGGACTCATTCAGAGGTTTCTTGAGGTATTGATACATCTTTACATCTTTACATCCGGCGTCCGAAGCGGGATGCGCTCAGCTCGATGTCGGCACGCGCCCAAGCCTTTTTGAAACGTGCTTCGATGAGCGCCGCCTGATCATCTTTCTTTTGCGCGCGCAACGCTT
>JBKJYB010000186.1:0-6017 GCA_046716045.1 Nitrosospira sp. | reverse complement strand
TGCTGATGACGGCCTGAGGATCGGCTTCCAGCAAGCTTTCGGCGGATATCACCGGCGTTAGGGAAGTCGCGGAAGCAAACACATTGATGCCGCCGCAAATGCCGATGATATCGCTGATAATATGATGGCCATTTACCGTCATGAACGGCTGATGCCAGATCAACTGAAATACCCTGATCGGCTGACGGCCGCCGTAGGTGCGTTTGATTTGCCGCAACTCGGCTTCGTACGCCCTCGCCGCTGATTCTGCTTGCGTTGAAGTTCCCGCTAGCGTGCCGGTTATTCGCAATAAACGTGGCACATCTTCCAGTCTGGCCGCCTCCGTGGCAAAAACAGTCAGCCCTAGTTTCTCAAGTTTCTCAATATCAGAGATGGAATTGCCGCTGCGCCACGCAACCACCAGATCGGGCTTGAGTGCAATAATTCTCTCCAGATCAAGACTGGATGAATCTCCAACATCCGGAATGGATTTGGCTGCTGCTGGATAATCGCTGTAACGGCTGACGCCCACAAGTTTGCCGCCAGCGCCCGCGGCGAACACCAGTTCAGTAATATTGGGAGAGAGCGAGATAATACGTGTAGCAAAATGATTCAGACGGATGTTGCGTCCGCGATCATCAGTCAGCTTAAGTACCAAATTTGGCGGCGAAGGCGCGCGCGTAACATCAACAGCAGCGCTGATAGAAACCCACGGCAATACAAGCAACAGCGCTAAAATGCCATGCCTCATATTATCGAGGGCATATTATCGAGAGCATTTTTAATGCGTATATCCCAGCAATATTCACGGTGAATATGATGCCACGCATGTAGCGAACCCAAAAAAATTCAAAGTTCCGCGCAGGGGAGGATGCAATTCCACAAACCAGGTGCCACAAAGTGCATTGCGGAGGCGTCTTACGGGAAGCTACGATACTGATTACGACTCCGCTTCCTGATAGCGTCTGGCCAGGGCCGTGCGTTGTTCGTAAGCTGCCCGTGCGATGCGGATATCCTCCAGAAAAAGCGGCAGTTCTTTGATCAGCAGTGCCTGCGGCCCATCCACGAGTGCCTTATTCGGTGCTGGATGAAAATCCACCAGTACCATATTGGCGCCCGCGATCACACCTTGGGCGGTAACATGCATGATATCAAGGATGCCGTCTGGCGAAGGCGCGCGCATGCCAACCGAATGCGAGGGATCGATGCAAACGGGCATGCGCGTCAGACGTTTGACCACCGGCACATGGGCAAAATCCACAAAATTGCGGTGAGGATCCGCCATGTTGGTTTTCATGCCGCGCAGCCCAAAGACGACTTTGCGGTTACCCTCGGAAGCCAGATATTCCGCGGCGTTGAGTGATTCATCCAGGGTGATGCCGAAGCCGCGCTTAATCAATACGGGAAAATCCTGCTGGCGTCCGACAATTTTTAACAGTTCGAAATTTTGCGTATTGCGCGTGCCGATCTGCAGCATCACACCGGTGGCATTGCCTGTCCGGTAGAGCGCATCGCGAATTTCTTCCACATGAGATTCATGGGTGATTTCCATGGCAATCACCTTGATGCCATATTTCCCGGCAAGCTCGAATACGTAAGGCAGGCAGGCCTTACCGTGACCCTGAAACGAATATGGACTGGTACGCGGCTTATATGCGCCCATGCGAGTGCATACTTGTCCATTATCGCGTAGCGCCAGCATCATTAACTCGACATGCTCCAGGGTATCCACGGCACACAGTCCGGCGAATACATTAAGCGTATCCTGGCCAAAGCGGACTCCGTTATAGTCGAAGTGCGTAGGTCTGTGATCGTCCTTGTGCCGTCCGAGAACGCGATACTCCTCCGAAATCCGGACAACCTGCTCGACGCATGGCAGGCTTCGCATATCCTCAATGGGCAACGCCTTGGTGTTGCCAATCAAATATACCTCGGTAAGCGTCTGCTCGACGCCAACTTCGCTATGCACGCGCGTGGAGATACCCGGCAAATTAGCCAAGTGCACCATTAACTGTTTGTATTCGGAGCTGTCAGACCGGGTATCCGGGCTCAGGACAAGGATCATGGGATAGTATCGGGTATTGACAAAACCAGCGCGGAAAGCACAGGGGAAATATTGAATTCTAACCGAAAAAACCGGCGCTTGCCATGCAATCGAATATGGCGTTTAATGCTTTTCCAGAGACTGTATTTGCATGGATTTTGAAATTTGTTCCGGCTTCCATACGAACTAAATGCCATCTAAATCAATTCCACCGGACAACCACAGGCTGGATCGTGTTGTTGCCGAAGCCCGGCGCAACCGGGAACAACGTAATACAACCTATCGCGAGCAGGCGCTTCGGATTTATCCCTGGATCTGCGGGCGATGCGCACGCGAGTTTACTCACTCGAACCTCCAGTTGCTGACGGTACATCATCGGGACCACAATCACGACAACAACCCGGCTGACGGCAGCAATTGGGAATTGCTATGCGTGTACTGTCATGAAAACGAGCATTCCCGATACCTGGATAACACCGGCGGTGGCAATTTATCGGGTAGTGAAGAGAAAACCCAGGCCACACATAATCCATTTGCAAATCTCAAAGCCTTGCTCAAAAATAAAAAGTAAGCAAGCGATCGAAATAAATCTCGGTCAAATCTGGCGCTTCATCCATCCATGGCAGAACAAAGCTCAAAATTTCAAAAGCAGGATTCCGCACCCTATCCGCCCGCCATTTTTCTCATGGGACCCACCGCAAGCGGCAAAAGTAGCGTTGCGCTGGAAATCGCCAAGCACCTGCCGGTGGAAATTGTTAGCGTGGATTCGGCCCAGGTCTATCGCCATATGGATATTGGTACCGCCAAGCCCGACGCGCAATCCATGGCGGCGGTGCCGCACCATCTCATCAATCTGATAGAGCCGCACGAGCGCTATTCCGCCGCGCAATTTGTGAGCGACGCGCTTGTCGCAATGCGCGAGATTACGGAACGGGGTAATATTCCGCTTCTGGCCGGCGGCACGATGCTTTATTTCCGGGCACTGCTGGAGGGTCTTTCAGAACTTCCCTCCGCGGACGCCGGCATACGCACGCTGATCGAGACCAGGGCTGAAGAATGTGGCTGGCCCGCGCTGCACAATGAGCTGCTTCGGCTTGATCCGGTCAGCGCGGCACGCATTCAGCCCACCGACAGCCAGCGCATCCAGCGCGCGCTGGAAGTGTGTTATCTCACCGATAAACCCATGTCGGAAATTCTGAAAGAACCCAGGCATTTTTATCTTCCTTACCGTGTGATTCGCATCGCTCTGACTCCCGGCGATCGCGAGGTGTTGCATCAGCGCATCGCGCAACGCTTCGAGAAAATGCTTGAGCTGGGATTGATCGATGAAGTTCGTGCAATCCGTGATAAATTCTGTCTGGACGACGAAAGCCCTTCGATGCGCTGCGTCGGCTATCGGCAGGTATGGATGTATCTGGACAATGAACTCAGCCTGGGCAAGATGCGTGAAATGGCGCTTGCCGCCACGCGGCAGTTGGCAAAACGGCAGCTTACCTGGCTGCGCCCTATGGAAGGAGTAAAGAAATTCGATTGCCTGATGGAAAATTTGCCGGAGCAGGTGTGGCAGCATCTGCGCAACGCTGGCTTGAAATCGGCGGTGGTTTCATAATCATGGCTTATCAATAAAGGGTCGATTTGATTGTCGATTTTTTGATCAACTCCAGTTGGGAGAAAAAAAACATGAATGATAAATGTAAATGGATTGTACTCACCGTAACGCTTATGAGTGCCCTCTCCATCACCGGTTGCACAAAGCATGAGGATAAGGTGCACGAGTCCTGGGTGACTCCCCCGGCGGGGCCGGTCATAGACGATACTACGCTTGCCGGCAACATACAGTCAGCATTGCGCGGCGACCCGAATGTCAAAAATCTGGATGTGAAAATCGAGGCGCACAATGGGGAGGTTATGCTTAGTGGTTTGGTGGATAATCAAACTCAGTTGGATCGCGTAATCATGCTCGCATGGATGGCGGAGGGTATCAGGAAGGTGGAGAATAAGATAAGTTTAAAGAATGCCGGCGCGGCTGTAAAAAATTGATCGCGTCCGGATTCCTATAAAATAATATGATGTAGCCGTTCCAAATTTAAGCAGGAAAATTACCTTGATCTCCTCTGTGCTGCTGGCGCTGGTTGTAATTCTCGGCGTTATTCTTTTCGTCCCGCCGCTGCGGCGCGCGCTCATTTCGGATCGGTTACTGAAAATTTTCCGCAAAATCCTGCCCCAGGTTTCGCAAACCGAACAGGAGGCGCTGGACGCGGGGACCGTATGGTGGGACGGAGACCTGTTCAGCGGCAAGCCGGACTGGAACAAGTTGCTGGCCTACCCCAAGCCGAAACTGAGCACGGAAGAAAAAACCTTTCTCGCCGGCCCGGTGGAACAATTGTGCGCAATGCTGGACGAATGGCACATTACGCGTGAGCTGCACGATCTGCCGCCCCATGTCTGGCAATTCATCAAGGACAATGGTTTCTTCGGCATGATTATCCCCAGGCAATATGGCGGTCATGGTTTTTCAGCGCTGGCGCATTCCGAGGTGGTGATGAAAATCGGCTCGCGCAGCGGCACCGCGGCTGTATCGGTGATGGTGCCGAATTCGCTGGGACCGGCGGAGTTGCTGTTGCATTACGGCACGGAAGAGCAAAAAAATTACTATCTCCCGCGTCTGGCGAAAGGGCAGGAAGTCCCCTGCTTCGCCCTTACCGGACCGGATGCGGGGTCGGATGCGGGCTCGATTCCCGATTTTGGCATCGTCTGCCATGGCGAATTCAACGGCGATCAGAATGTGCTGGGCATGCGGGTCACTTGGGAAAAACGCTACATCACTTTAGGTCCGGTGGCGACTCTCCTGGGACTTGCGTTCAGGCTGCATGACCCGGATGGGCTGCTCGGTGATGAAAAAGACCTCGGTATTACGCTGGCGCTGATCCCCACCAATACACCGGGTGTCAACATTGGCCGCCGGCATTTCCCGCTCGATGCGGCTTTTCAGAATGGCCCCAATTCCGGCAAGGATGTGTTCATCCCGATGGAATGGATAATCGGCGGGCGCGACGGAGTGGGTTACGGCTGGCGCATGCTGATGAACTGCCTTGCGGCGGGGCGATCGATTTCCCTGCCCGCCACCAGCACCGGCGCGGCGAAGCTGGCGGCGCGCACCAGCGGCGCGTATGGCAGAGTGCGCGTGCAATTCAAAGTGCCCATTGGGCGCTTTGAAGGCGTGGAAGAAGCGCTGGCACGTATCGGCGGCAATACCTACATGATGGACGCGGCGCGGGTGATGACGGCGGGCGCGGTGGATCTGGGCGAGAAACCCTCGGTCATCTCGGCCATCGTCAAATATCATCTCACCGAGCGCGGACGCCAGGCGATTAACGATGCGATGGATATACATGGTGGCAAGGGTATTTGCATGGGGCCCAGCAACTACCTGGGACGCCATTATCAGCATATCCCTGTCAGCATCACGGTGGAAGGCGCCAACATCTTGACTCGCAGTATGATTATTTTCGGTCAGGGTGCGATACGCTGCCACCCTTATGTGTTAAGGGAAATTCGCGCGGCGAATGACAGCAATGCGGCGCGCGCCTCGGTGGAATTCGACCGCGCATTGATGGGACACATTGTTTTCAGTATCGGCAATGGTACGCGCTCCCTGCTGCATGGACTAACCGGCGGCTATCTTGCGAGCGCTCCCGGCAGCGTGGGTCCCGAGGTACAAGGTTACTATAGTCAACTGACCCGTTTCTCCGCCGCTTTCGCGCTGCTCGCCGACATATCCCTGCTTGTTTTGGGCGGATCGCTGAAACGCAAGGAAAGATTGTCGGCCCGCCTGGGCGATATTCTCAGCATGCTTTATTTATGCTCGGCGACGCTAAAACGCTTTAAGGACGATGATCGCCCCGCAGCTGATTTGCCGTTGCTGCATTGGTCGATGCGGGATGCACTTTATCGCATGCAGGAAGCTTTCGATGGCCTGCTGGAAAATTTCCCC
>JBKJYB010000185.1:0-8005 GCA_046716045.1 Nitrosospira sp. | reverse complement strand
CCATTACGCTAAATCACACCATTGTGCCGTCGCACAACAAAATTGAGTCCGCCAGGTTCTATTCGAGGGTATTCGGTTTCGATTACGTAGGTGAGTTTTATCATTTCATTGTGGTGAAGGTAAACGATACGCTTTCTCTGGATTTCGATAATAAAGAAACTTATGAATCTCATCACTATGCGTTTAAAGTGCCCGAGCAGGAATTCGAGGAAATATTCGAACGCCTGAAAGCGGAGAATATTCCCTATGGCAGTGGTCCCTCCGAGCCCGAAAATATGCATATCAATCACAACGATGGTGGGTGTGGCGTCTATTTCCGCGATCCCGGCGGGCATCTTCTGGAAATGCTGACCGTTGACTATAAGATGCCGTGATATCGAGCCGCTGGCCGCTCGCAACTCACAGGGCGAGAGCTATTGATCCGGCGTGCAAACGGTACAAACGATCGATGGAACTTTCCTATTGCTGAGCTTGCGCATAATCCTTTAGAATTCGTTAGGTCTCTTTAACGGGTTGTGCATGACGGTATCCGGAATTTAATACGGCGTCGAGTCATCACGCTGTCATGAATGCCGTACCAATGCATTCGCTCAAGATATTATCGACATAATTGTCATGCCGCAGAGAAACAATTTATTCCATATGGGAATCGCCGCTTGTGAAAAATAGACTGTTGTGGATGGCGAGCGTGCTGATCATTACGGCTCTCGCCGGTTGCAGCAGTGTCCCGGAAAGGGGAGCGCCCAAAGTCGTCTATGTACCCGGTGCAAAGGTAGACCTGGGCAATACCCCTCTGGTTAAGGAAAGCCTTTATGCGCAGTATAGCCAATGGAAAAATACAAAATACCAGATCGGGGGTTTGAGTAGAAATGGCATAGATTGCTCCGGCTTCGTTCATGTAACCTTCAAGACAAAACTGGGTATCGTGCTGCCGAGATCGACGGAGTTTCAGGTGGAGCTGGGACAGGACGTTGACAAGAATCAGTTACGGGCGGGCGATCTGGTGTTTTTCAAGACGGGTATATCGATCCGGCATGTGGGCGTCTATCTGGAGGATGGCAGGTTTCTGCATGCCTCGACAAAGCAGGGCGTCACTATTTCCCGCTTGAGTGAAACCTATTGGAAGTCTGCCTACTGGAAGGCAAAGCGGCTGAATACCTGAGAAATCTCTGAACTAAATCCACTTGGCTTCCGAAGGCAATGATCGCGAATGGCACAGTGCGGTTCCGGAAGCGGCGCATTGAACGTTTTTCTGTGGCTGCTGACGAGGTGGCGTATCCCTTCCGGGGAAATGAACCTATCAAACCCGCGCTAAATTCTTGCTTCTTACCAGCCCCTGCTCCGTCCGCACCGTTGCATGCGGTGTGTTGCCGGAAATTATGACACTTTTACATCATGCGGCTTGTCGTTATTAAATAGCCATTTGTTTTTTAAGACTAAATAAGATTGTCAACTTGTGGCATACAAGTTGCTTCCGATAATTGTATAGTATGGTCTTATCCGGCTCATTTGGTACTGCGCCGGTATTGTGCAGGCCCTTTGCCGATAACTGTTCCGGTGGAGCAGGGGCGTTAACTGAACTGCGTCAGGACGCGGGGTGGAGAATAAGAATGCAGATGCGACAAATCGTTATCATGACCGGAGTGTGTTTCTTTGTGCTCGTGGGATGCAGAAACACACCCCCCTCAATACCGGTACCCCAAACCTCAGGGCGTCCGTTAACGACGACAGTGGGAAATATCACCAAAAAGGCTGCGAAGGAGTACTCAGTCTGCGTCTGGTCGAATGCTGAAAAGATGAGAACGGGTTCCCCCGATGCCCGTCTGGTCGTGGATACGGCGGAGAACTCGTGCAAAAAGAGTGTTCAGCGGTTACAGTTGGCGTTGGTCGCTGAAAAGACGGACCCGGTTTTTGCGCAATCCTATGTGGACACAATAGTGAAAAACGCAAAAACCGAAGCGATGGTGCTCGTCCTTACCGGTAATGCAAAGGATGCAAAAGACAGGGACACAAAACAGCAGTAGGCAAACTTACCTCTGACTGAGCCGACGCAGGTGCGACGGCTCGATTCTCATTTCAGCTCTCGTTCCGGTTAGGGGGTCTGACGGGGCTTGACGGTAAGGACGGGGCAAGCGGCATGTCTGACAACGTATTCCGCAATACTTCCCAAAGTTAAGTGATTCCATCCGGTATAGCCGTGCGTGCCGAGGATGAGCAGATCGGCGTTGTGCTCGGCGGCGATTCGGACAATTTCTTTACCGGTGGGGCCTTCGGCAAAGATGGTTTCGGCCTGCATGTCGAGAGATTCCGCCAGGGTTTCGAGGGATTCTTTTCCTGCCTGCCGGGTCTTATCGAGGCTGGCGTCCACCCATTGTTCGAATCCGGGCGTGAAGTAGTAGGGGGAGGGAACCATCCACCCGCTCGGCTCAAACACATGCAGAACCTTGAGTTCCGCCTTTAGCGATTTAGCCAGCCATACGGCATGGCGAATGGCGTCTTGCGAAGCCTCTGAAAAATCGGTGGCCAGAATGATCTTCCTGATGAGTGGTTCCATGAGTGAGTTCCTTCTTCAACAAAAATTGGATTTCCGGGAGGCGGAAAATCGGGAGTAGTTTGGTGGGTTACGCTTCGCTCCACCCACCCTACGAGAAACTGCAAGAGTTATTCTTTGGCCGGGACAAATTTCAGAACGTTGCCGTTGATGCAATAGCGTTTGAAGGTGGGAGCGGGCCCGTCGTTAAATACGTGCCCGAGGTGGATGCCCGAGCTTGCGCTACGTACTTCGACTCGTCTCATGCCATGCGCCTTGTCTTCATGCTCGGTAGTGGCCCCTTCAATTGGATCGAAGAAGCTGGGCCACCCCGTTCCGCTCTCGAATTTGGTATTGCTGAGAAAGAGGGTTGCGCCTGTGATGGGGTCAACAAATCTTCCGGAACGCTTTTCATCCAGGTTAGAGGCGGTGAAGGGAGGCTCGGTGCCTTGCTGGAAGGCGATCTTTCGCTGTTCAGGCGATAACAGCTGAAAACCCAGCCATTTCCAGAAATTGGATTTTTCACCGTTGTAACCGGTGTAACGGCTAACCTCCTTGCCCTCTTTGAACAACACGATGGTGGGTGCCGCGAACAAGGGTTTCTCCAATTCCCAGCCAGCAGGCGGGTTGGCGCTCATGGTCGCGACAACGGGAACCTCGGCTTGCCAGTGGCTCAGTATGTCGTTGTCGAAGAGCTTGCAAAACTCGCAATTCTCAGCCTCGAAAATAACCAGTTGTTGCGCTAAATTCAGATCCTTGCCATCCAGTGGTTTAAAGAGTTTGACCGTGTTATCGGTGGGAGAGCCATTCATTTTGGAGTTTTGTGCGGATGGGGGATATTTCACTCCGATACCGCCCAGACCGCAGTAACCATCGGGATTTTTCTTCAGGTAGTTCTGGTGATAGTCCTCGGCGGTGATATGGTTTTTCAGCGGTAGAATTTCGGTGGTAATTTTGTCGAATCCGGCTGCATCAAGCGCCTGCTGATAAACCTTCTGGGTTGCCAATGCCGCGGTTTGCTGGGATGCGGCATGGTAATAAACGGCGCTCCGGTAATTACTACCGACATCGTTCCCCTGACGATTACCCTGGGTGGGATTATGGTTTTCCCAAAACTTGGCCAAAACCGTTTCGAGCGCCACCTTGTCCGGATTAAAGGTTACCTTGACAACTTCGGCGTGGTTGCGTCCCGTGGTTTTGCCGGCACGAAGTGTTTTTTCATAATTCAGTATCTGCTGGTAACCAACACCGGGAAGGTCGCCGCCCGCGTAGCCGCTTTCCACGTCAACCACACCCGCCAGTTCCCCCATGCGTTTTTCGGCTCCCCAAAAACAACCCATGCCCAAGACGATAAAATCAGTTTTCTGATTCGGTGTCATGGATTTCTCCATCGCAGAATATGCTGTCATGATAATACCCAAACCTAATATTAATGCAATAACGGCTTTCATTTCACGCATCTGTGATATTCAATCACAGAAATTTGGACATATCGAGACTATTTTAGTTCGATGTCGCACCACTCATGAATCATTGAGTTCTGGCTGATTTCGGCTATTCCCTGTGTTAGCTATCGTACGGAATAACTCCGCAAAATGGAACATTGTTTCATCTTTGCGGGACCCCCAAGGAAACTAAGGAGATCATTTGCCATGAAACAAGAGAAATCGGCAGGCAATTCACGAAATACTGCGCCAAAAAAAGATACCCCGGTTTTATCCGGAGAAGGATGCGCGGCAAGCGGAAACGGTGGAGAGATTCACCAGACTGCGGGTGGGGATCATCCCGTCCTTACCACCAACCAGGGCATCCCCGTTTCTGACAATCAGAATTCGCTTACAAGCCATCTGCGCGGTCCAGCTCTGCTTGAGGATTTCATCCTGCGTGAGAAAATTACCCATTTCGATCACGAACGTATCCCGGAGCGGATTGTGCACGCACGCGGCACGGGGGTACATGGCTTTTTCGAGCTGACCCGGTCGCTGGAAGCCTATACTACCGCTAAAGTTCTCATTGAGACGGGGGAAAAGACGCCTGTCTTTACCCGCATATCGACTGTTGTGGGTGGCGCGGGTTCCGCTGATACCCCGCGCGACGTGCGTGGATTCGCTGTCAAGTTCTACACCAAGGAAGGCAACTGGGATCTGGTCGGCAATAATGTCCCCGTTTTCTTCATTCAAGATGCCATCAAATTCCCTGATCTGGTTCATGCGATAAAAATGGAGCCGGATCGCGGGTTTCCCCAGGCGGCTGCCGCTCACGATACATTCTGGGATTATATTTCGCTTACGCCGGAATCGATGCATATGGTGATGTGGATCATGTCGGACCGTACCCTGGCGCGCTCACTACGTATGATCGAGGGCTTTGGCGTCCATAGTTTCAGGCTGCTGAACGCTGCCGGAGAATCAACTTTCGTTAAATTCCACTGGCGGCCCAAGCTGGGCCTGCAATCCACCATTTGGGATGAAACGGTCAAAATCGCCGGTGCTGATCCCGATTTTCACCGGCGTGAAATGTTTGAGGCGATCGAGGCGGGCAACTTCCCTGAATGGGAACTCTCGGTCCAGTTATTTACAGAGGAGCAGGCGGATAGCTTCCCTTTCGATCATCTCGATGCGACCAAGCTGATTCCGGAAGAGTTGGTGCCGCTACAGGTGATCGGCCGAATGGTATTGAACCGCTGGCCGAACAATTTCTTCGCCGAAACCGAGCAGGTTGCATTTTGTCCTGCCAACGTGGTGCCGGGAATCGATTTTTCGAATGATCCGTTGCTGCAGGGCCGCCTGTTTTCTTATCTGGATACGCAGCTTTTGCGCCTGGGATCACCCAATTTCAATCAGATTCCGGTCAACGCGCCGAAGTGTCCGTTCGCCAATCATCAGCGCGATGGCCACATGCAGATGGCGCAACCCAAAGGGCGCGTCGCCTATGAACCCAATTCCCTGGCGAGCGATTCAGTGCGGGAATCGCCGGCCACGGGTTTCCGCAGCGCTACCGCGTATGGAAGCGGAGAGAAAGGCCGAATCCGTCCCCAACGCTTTGCCGACCACTATAGCCAGGCGCGGCAGTTTTATCGGAGCCAGACTTCGTATGAGCAGGCACATCTGGCCTCGGCGCTGGTCTTCGAATTATCCAAGGTAGAGCATCTGCACGTGCGTTATGCGATGGTGGGTCACTTGCGTCATATCGAAGAAGCCCTTGCCCAGCGTGTGGCGGATGGGCTTGCGCTCGACCGGCTACCCGATGCCCCGGCTATCGCCGCACCCGTGCAGGATCTGGCGCCTTCTCCCGCTTTGCGGGTCATCGGTAAGATGAAAGATACTCTGGAGGGCCGGGCAATCGGCATTCTCATCGCGGATGGTTCGGATGGCGCTTCAATTACGGCGGTGAAAAAAGCCGCGACCGATGCCGGCGCCAGCGTGAAAATCGTGTCGCCTAAAGTGGGAGGAGCGAAGCTTGCTGATGGCTCGATGTTGAAAGCGAACGGACAACTGGCGGGAACGCCTTCGGTCATGTTTGATGCAATTGTCATCATCTTGTCTGATGCCGCCGCCAGGATGCTATTAAAGGATGCCGCCGCCATCGATTTTCTGCGCGACGCATTCGGTCATCTCAAGGCGATCGCCATCGACGACGGTGGGCAGCTGCTCCTGCAAACAGCAGGCGTCCCTCAAGATGCTGGAGTCCTTGATATCAAAAATATTGAAGGCTTTATCGCTGCGGCAAAAACACGTCAATGGGATAGGGAGAAGTTTGTTAGAGCCCTGGCATAATCACCTTTCAACTTAAATCCGGCAGTTGGACGGGGCAAAGTGCATGGTTTTTGGGTGCAGGGCAAGGCGCAACGACGCGGAATGGTCATTCCATTCCAAGGAGTTGCAACGCTGCCATGCGCCGTAAAAACCATGCAATCTGCCCTGTAGCGGACCCTCACCCAACGGGGTGAGGGTCAAATAGCACAAAACATTGTTATTAATCATAGCGCTAACCTAATAAATGAGCGGTCAAGTGCCGGATTTAGGTTCAACAAATAGCAGCGGGTATTCGAATGAGAAAAATTGCTGCTGGTGGCATGAGTCGCGGCTTCGGTGATATTGGCTGGGTGCGCGGGGATTCCCAAAGGGATCGCACAGGTGAAGAATTTGGATACCCAGCGTTATTTGGGGGACTGGTATGAGATTGCGCGCCTGGAGCATTCCTTTTATGGCCCCTATATGTAGTATTCGGCCTGGATAAGGCGGAATACCAGTATTCGTTCGTCACGGGGGCGGATAGAAGTTATTTATGGCTTCTTTCAAGAACCCCCCGCGTCAGTGATGAGGGATTGAAGAAATTCATAAAACAGGCGAATGCGCTGGGTTTCGATACCGATAGGCTTGTTTTCGCGGAGCACGGGACTGGCTGCTGTGCCACGACTTTCCAGAAGAACGACGAAAAGAAGTAAGCGGGCCAAGCGCGCTTTTTCTGAGCCAGCCGACCAAGCCGGGGGAGTCCGTAAGCTCGATGGGACGTTTCGCCGGACGTCGTTTGTAATGGGCAACATGATCCTTCCTTCATTGCAACCCCTCTCACTCCGGCATAGCCAATTCGAAGGCCATAAGCGATCTCCATGGATGGAGGTATTGCATACGTTGGTGCGTCCCCAAAATCAATAATTCCAGATTACGTTAGGGCTGGGAACAATAGCTACATTGGCCTTGCCTTCGATTCTTCGCCACCTCATTCTCGCCGCTGATTCCATTCTTGATACGAATAGGAATAGATGGTCATAAAATAACGTCAAAATGATATTATTCGGACAGTAGTTCAACCGCACTTGAAACTCTGTCGGATCTTGACGGAATTATCGTTGATCCGGATTTGGGAAGCGGATCAAGGCGAGGCATGACATTTCGCCGCAAGCCTCTAGCCCGGATGTTTCATAAATTGACGCGCGTCCTCGCTGGTCTTTTGTTTCGTATGGAAATTTTGATCAGTCGGGCGTATGAATAACTACGCCACTCTTTCACAAAAGCGCCCTACAAAACAAAATCCTGCGCAATCATCACGCGAATTTATGAAACATCCGGGCTAGATTTCACGTATCTCGGCTATCATCCACGTTTCATGAATTCCGTTGAAGACGTATTTCGGGTAGACATAGCCATGCCATAAAGCCGTCGGTCGCGAGGGGGAATTCACGCAACGTCACCGGGCTTCGAATTGACTGCCTAGGACCGATGTTACTGCCGCCCGTTCCCGAGCGGCATGAGTCTCCTCCGTACCCGAGCGCATGTGTCGTGACCGTACCTGGGGAGGTTTCGCCCGACCGGGTAGTCATTCCTGGGGGTAATATCCGCATATCATGTCGTTAGTCTGGATTGTCATTCTGCCATTCGCGGGCAGTCTGTGTGCCGCGTTTGTGTCTTCCCACGCCCGCAATGCCGAAGCCTGGCTCGCGGGCGCGGTCGCGGTTGCCTGCGTCACCCTCAC
>JBKJYB010000184.1:0-2678 GCA_046716045.1 Nitrosospira sp. | reverse complement strand
TCCATCGGAGCCATCGACGAGCCGGCCCATCATTCTGGTGGGCATGAAGGCCAAGGAACTCGAGCGCAACCGGCAAGGCCACGAGATTGGTCCGATGCTGGTGCAACCTGGTCCGATACTTGAGCGGACGATCCTGCGGGACGGTAAACCACTGCGCAAAATCTATTACCGCATCGCGCAGGGGTACCTGGGTAAATGAACCCGCCATACCTGGAGATAAAATGCTGAAAGCATTGACAGTAAACATGATGGCAGTGAGCCTGATAGTACTCTCTCCCCCAGGCGTCACAGGGGCCGGAGGTCAGAAAGACGAGAAAGTGACAACCGCCATGGAACAAAAGGAGGTGGCTGTCACGATTTACAACGACGATCTGGCACTGGTGAAAGATGCGCGCAGGGTCAAGCTCGAACGAGATTTTAATAAACTGGCTTGGCGGGAGGTCTCCGCACGAATGCGCCCCGAAACGGCGCAATTGCGCAACCTCACTAATCCCGCCGGATTTCACTTGCGGGAGCAGAATTTCGATTTTGATCTGCTGACGCCTGAGAAACTGCTGGAGAAGTATCTTGGCAAGGAGGTGACGGTCATTCGCACCAATCCAGCTACGGGTGCGGAAACCAGAGAAACGGCCACTGTGCTTGCCACCAATGGGGGCGCCGTGCTCAAATTTGCCGATCGTATCGAAACCGGTAGTCCCGGCCGCCTGGCATTCTCCGGCGTGCCGGAGAACCTGCGCGATAAACCGACTCTGGTTATCTCACTCATTAATCCTGTCGCGGGCGAACAGAATCTTGAGCTTTCCTATTTGACCGCGGGGTTATCATGGCACGCCGACTATGTGGCCGAACTGAACGAACGCGACGATCATCTCGATTTTAATGGCTGGGTTACTTTGACCAATCAAAGTGGAGCAGCCTATCCGGATGCCAGGCTGCAACTGGTGGCCGGGGATCTGAACCGGGTGCGCAAACAATTTCTCACGTCGCGCGATGCGATGGCCATGCCGGCAAAGATGGCCGAGGTGGAGGAAATAAAGCAGGAGTCGCTGTTTGAGTATCATCTTTATACGTTGCAGCGCCCCACGACGCTAGCGGAGAACCAAACCAAGCAGGTGGCGCTGTTGTCCGCAACCAATGTGCCGGTCAGGAAAGAGTTTCTATTGACGGGCGCGAATTATTATTATTTCGGCCAGTTCGGCGATGTGGGTCAGAAGCTGAAAGTGGGTGTGTTTGTCGAATTTCAGAATAAGGGCGAAGGCTTGGGTGTACCGCTACCCAAGGGGATAGTCCGCGTTTACAAGAAAGATACGCAGGGAAATGCTCAGTTTGTGGGTGAAGATCAGATTGATCATACACCCAGGAATGAGGTTGTTCGTTTGAAGCTGGGCGATGCATTCGATGTGACAGCCGACAAAAAGCAGACGGATTTCCAGAGGCTGGGCGGGGAAGGGCGCCATAACGCCGTATTTGAAACGGCTTATCAAATCGTATTAAAGAACGCCAAGAAAGAAGCGGTTACGGTGACTGTGCGGGAGCCGGTGCCGGGTGACTGGACCATGGTATCGGAATCGCAGCCTCATACCAAGGCGGCTTCCGGTGTTGCGGAATGGAAGATATCGGTTCCCGCGGATGGCAAGACCACGCTGACTTACCGCGTAAGTGTCAAACACCGGGAGAGAGGGTAGGTGTGTGAAGAACCATAGTCAGCAATGATCAGTTCGAGGTTGCGGAAAGTCTGATTGAGAACACTCCGAACTGCTTCACCGATGCATCCACGAATTATTGCCTATGTATGGTACGGACTGCTCATCTCTTTCAGTTACCCAAAAAAACGGAGCCTCACGATCTCGTTCTGGCTCCGTTCGCTTGACCGGAATTATTCGGCCAAAGTTACGCTGATTTTCTTTGGCTGGACAGCTTCACGTTTGGGGATGACGATTTCCAGGACACCATGATTCGTTTTTGCCGATATCGCGTCGGAATTCGCCGTATCCGGTAAGCTGAAACGCCGGTAAAAAGAGCCATAGGTACGTTCGACCCGTTTATAGCCTTCTTTCTCGGTTTTTGCCTCGGTTCTCTTTTCGCCTCTGATCGTCAGCACACCATCTTCCATGCTGACGTCGATTTCTTCAGGTTTTACCCCCGGAAGATCCGCCAGCAGGACGAACTTGTCGGCTTCTTCCTTGATATCGACTGCTGGCGCCCATTCAGCGGTGGCAGTCGATCCCTCGCTGTCGCCACCCTCGCGCACACGATCCAGCTCTTTATGTAATTGATTCAGTAAACTCCAGGGTTCGTAACGAGCAATAGCCATATTACCTCCATATGAATTTAATGTTTGACATCAATGCTGAAATTACTGGAATCAGCACTCAGTAACCAATATAGGTCCATTTGCTGTTTTTTCAACCGAACTCCGATATTTTTTGACGCTAGCAGGCTGCTAGACCAACGGTAAGTCACCGCTGCTGAGTCCGATACTCGCAATATTTTCCACCGCTTTTACAAAGCTCGCGTTCTCATGCAGTTTTACGAGCGAATCGGGGTGGGGCCGTCCGCGCATACGGGCGAGGCGTACGACGCTGATGGCCGGAATATCCCAACGCAGTTCCGCCAGCAATGTATCCACCGCTTTCGGGTTGTTGCATATCAGTATCATGTCGCAACCCGCATGCAAC
>JBKJYB010000183.1:0-2808 GCA_046716045.1 Nitrosospira sp. | reverse complement strand
TCAGCACATTCCACCGCAGCTTTATCTGGCGGTGGCGGAACTACTAGCTTGGCTATATCGCCTGGAGCATGGAAATGCCCCCGCTAAATCAGATAACTGATTGAAAAATGAATGGTAACATTGCCGTAGAAAAACTCTGATCGCGCGACTTTGATATAAGAATTGTGAGTTGATAGTGTTCTTATCTTCAGTAGCAACCGCCAAGTGATACCGTGCCAACAAGTGGTTTATTCGGAGTCTGAATGAAGTAAACGCTACATAAATTAACGCGATTATTCTTAAACTTTATCCCAGAATTTTTATTTCGAACACGTGAACAAACTATAAAGTATGGCCAAAGAAAAAGACATTCCGTTAAAAATAGAACTAATTTCCAATGGTGAAGATAGTGAATTCCGCATCCACTCGAATAAAGAAATTCAATCCATCCTGCGCGGCATTGTAAGAGCGAGCTCGCTCGCGGCACTTTACTACGATGATGAAAATGATTTTATTTTAACGAGGCTGCTCGGAGTTGACGAGCAAAGTGTGTGGCTGGATATAAGTCTACGGGAGGCAGACAATCGCCGTATTTTGCCGAGCCATAAAATAATTTTTGTGAGTTCGCACCTGAAGGTGAAAGTGCAGTTTGTAGCGCACCACATTACGGACGGTTTGTTTAAGAATAAGGAGGCATTTTGTTTGCCGATGCCCAATAGCTTGCTGTACTTACAACGACGCGATTATTTCCGCTTACTCGTCCCAGTGAAAAAGCCGCTAACTTGTGTCATTCCCGCCGCGCAAGACACGCAAATTCTCAAGAATAGCCCGACCATTATGGATATTAGCGGAGGAGGCATGGCACTAGAGTGTCAAGAGAATGACACCGAATTTCGGCCTGGGAAGGTTTACCCGGTCTGCCATATTAATTTGCCAAATATCGGCATGCTGACGGCCACAATTTTAGTAAAAAATATATTTGTAGTTACCATGCATAATGGAGAGATCAAGAAACGTGCGGGCTGTAAATTTATCCACGTGAACGGCACGATGGCTATCTTGCTACAACGTTATCTTTCAAATCTTCAAAGCGAAAATCTGTCACAACATTAAATAATTTGTTCATTCGGTCGATAGTGAACAGACAAAACTAAATAGTTTCATTTGTCACTTCCAATAGAATATTCGCATATTGCAACCCCATTTCGTGAGGGGACCATTTTATGTCAGCAAGTCTTATACAAGCGCAGGAGAAAACCTCCGAGAAGATAATCACACTGGAGGAAGCACGCCTTCAGATAGGCGATCTCGTCAACTTGCAAATTCTGACAGAAGGTGGCGAGGAGCGCTATTCCGCCACATTGATCGGTTTTTTCCATGGTCACAGCGTACTGGTAACCACTCCGATGATCGACGGAAAATATCAGTTGATGCGGGTGGGTCATACATTTATCCTGAGAGTATTTTCGGGCAGAAGTGCCTTTGCTTTTACTACCCATATACTCAAAAGCCTACATACCCCCTATCCTTACCTACACCTTGCCTACCCCAGAGAGGTTCGGTCGCTGGTCGTGCGTAAGGGCGATCGTGCCAAGGTCAAGGTGATTTGCGCTATCACCAGTTACGCCGAAGCCCAGCTCCAAGAGGCCGGAACCATTATTAATATAAGCATTGAAGGTGCAATGATAGGGGTTAAAAAGGCGTTCGGGCACAAGGGCCAGCGGCTTAACATTAAGTTCAAGGTGATCGTCCACGGTGTCGAAGTCTTCCTAGGACTCGATGCCGTTATTAAATCCATCAATACCAACCAATCCAAGGATAGCTACTTGCCATGTCAGCTCGGCCTCCAGTTCCTTGACGTTTCCACCGAGGACTCGGCCCCGTTGCTGGCGTTCGTATATCACAAGTTGATGGAGCAATCGCTATAGTGTCACCTGTTTATAAGCGCGGACCCACACCCGTTTTTGATGAAGGGTTAAGATACTACTGCCGTTACACTTGCATGTTCATAATATCGTTATAGGCAGCGATCACTTTATTGCGAACCTGTACAGTAGCCTGAAAGGAAATGTTCGCCTTCTGCATATCTATCATCACGTCGCTCAAACTAACCTTATCATTACCCAGTACAAATTCCTTTTGCAGGGTTTCGGCGTGATTCTGCGCCTGAGCTACTCCATCGAGCGAAGTTTTCAGTACGCTGGCGAAATCGGTCGTTGCAATTGCATCGATTTTCGGTGCGGCCCCGCCCTGCGCGACGATCATTGCTGTGCGCATTTCAGCTAGCAAGCTACCCACTCCAGAGACATTCATGACTCACCTCTTCTATTGAAGCAAGCACCTTATCACCCGTCCCCGTTATCTTAGCGCCAGAAAAGCAGCAAAATTCTCTCGCTTATCCCAGCACTGCATCTGAAATGTCTGGTGATAATGCACAGCATGCGTTACTGGATCAGTAGTTAAAGATACATTTAAAACTGACAATAATTTTATGGCGAGCGCCCCGCTCGAAATTTTATTACCTAGTATGTTGATACAGCTTTCGAAATTTCATCTTTGTCCAAACTCTATTAAGCATGAAATGCGGCGAATAAAATGGCAGAACAAAATCCAACCCCTACCCTGATGCAAACGTTTTCTGGGTCCAATAGCAAGCAAAGCATAGGGCTACTGGTCGCTGCTGCGGCCATGGTCGCGCTGCTTTTTGGCATGTGGACGTGGGGAAAAACACCCGATTATCGCGTGTTGTATGGCAATCTTTCCGATCGCGATGGCGGGGCTATCATCGAATCCTTGCAACAAATGAACGTGCCTTATAAATTCGCTGAA
>JBKJYB010000182.1:0-2979 GCA_046716045.1 Nitrosospira sp. | reverse complement strand
CGCCAAGAGTACATACGCCTGATCAACGCGACTGCCTCAATGCGTCGCTCGGATGAATCGGCCAGACGGATACTATAGTCACCACGCTTCAAAACACACTTCTGGTCGGGGATTTCATCCTGAAATTCCTCAATTGGGAGCGTATGCGATGTTGGCAGCAAGCGAAGCATACCGCAGTTTCCGCTTGTTCCAGCGGATGAAGGAGAATACGATCTATCGAACTGAGAAACTTTATCGCTGTGTAATTGCATGGGAGGAGGGTCCAAAAATTTAATCAGATTTAATTCGTGGTTGAAAATACAAGATCTTGGCAGTGTGGAGAATTCAGCCGTTACCAAACGGCTATCGTTCTCAATGGATGAGTTGTGTAAAGGGTATAAAAACTGATCAAGTTGAGAGCTACAATGTTTTCTTGCGATTAAGTCAGGCGTTAATAAAATTCGCGTATTTTGTAAAATGAACCACTCGTAGCACTCGTAGTGGTTTTAAGCACAATTCATGCCATATTATTTATATATTTATAATCATGTAATTAGCGCGTATGTCAGGATGCCTAGTTGTCGCCAAATGCAGTCGATTATTTATCATTATTAGATAACTACTTGTTTATTAGTGAATTTATATGTCGCTAGAAAGCGACAATTTAGGCTGCCTTCATGTGAAGATCGCTATCGTTTGAAAGGAACAAAGATGGGGTGACATAAAAGGATGAGGCTGGCTGGGATATGAGATCTGAGGCTCATGATGGGAACAGAGAGGGGCAAATAGATGCTAACTCATAGAGGTAAGGCCGCGGCTCTGCCCAGCGGCCTTACCGGGATCTGAGCTTTACGAGGGTCCATTGAATTTGCGCAGCGCTATCAGGATTGCTGCAAGTCAAACTATCCTTCAAGTGGATCAAATAGCATTAGAGATCAATCAACTCCTGGGATGCAGTCCGTGCGCATCCAGATATTGATCGCGCTCATCCACTATTGCTGGTGGTGCTCCATAAATAGGCGCAGGGCTTTAGACAGAACCTATAGGATTGTCTATGCCTGATTCATGCGACGTTGTTCGAGCGCCCGGATATTGACGTTTCCGTATATCGAAGATAACGATCCCAGCTTGAACAACTGGCATATGCACAGATGGGTTGTTCTCGTGAAATTATCGATGATTTTATTCGGGACAATAGTAAGTTAAGCCGGAAATGACGAATTCATAATATTATTTCGGCGGGGTCAATAGGTTAAATTCTGGGAACTAATTCGCTACTTTGCTGCCGTCTGAATGCAAACACCTTGAATCGATAGCTCCAGGGCGGTTCGTGAACATATTCCAATTTTGCGCACTTGAATTGCCCCCCATCGCGCGAAATCGAAGTAGTTGAATCCTCCTTAGCGGTACATGGCCTCATGGGTCCTGAATTATTGGGGCACTCTCAAGCTGTTTTAGTTATTCCGTTTATTGCATTTGTTTCAGCAACGTTTTTGCCTCATCGATTTTCGGAAAATCTTTTCCCGTTGCCAGCAATTGTTCAAGTTCCTTACGGGCTTTAGCCTTGTCACCTGATTTAACTAGCCCAAGTGCGAGATGGTAGCGAATTTCGGCTGCTTCCGGTGCCAGGGAGGTTGCTTTCTGCAGGAGCGGCAGGCCCCGCGTAATATTACCCTGCTCCACCAATATCCATCCCAGGGTATCCAGTATTGCCGGGCTGTCCGGGGCCAGTTGATAAGCCTTTTCGGCATATTCCAAGGCCTGAGGGTCTTTTCCCTGCTGGTAAAGCCAGGCCAGATTATTCAGTGCCGGCACATATTTGGGATTTTGCTTCAGAACGATCTGATACTGCTCAATGGCAGCCTTATTTTGCCGCTCTGCCATGTAGACGCCTGCAAGGTATATGCGGGTAGATGCATCATCAGGATGTTCTTTTAACCAGTGGGTTAAACGGGGCGTTGCCTCCTTGCCTTTCCCGGCCTGGCTAAGCGATGCATGCAATTTCACCATTAGTGGCCCACTTTCTCTGATAGCCAATGCCCGTTCATATGCCTTCGCGGCAAGCGTGGGATTCTTTTGCTCCATTAACAGGTTACCTTCAGTTATGTAACCCACGGGTGATTTTGGGTGTTGTTTCTGAATTTCCCGGGAAATTGCGATAGCCTTCTCATAATTTTTCTTGCGTGCCTCCAGCATGGCTTGCATTAGTTGGGCATCCATAAAATCTGATTTTATAGCCAGCGCTTTTTTGAGTGGGTCGGATGCGGCAGACCAGTTTTCCATTGCAATGTGAATAGTAGCAATACGAAATTGAACAAGAGCGGATCCCGGTTGCATGGCGGCAAGTTTGGTGTAGCTCGCCAGAGCACCCGCTTTGTCATCGTTGGCAAATTGGGCTTGTGCCAGCAAGTCCAGAACGTTAGCGTTATCGGGGTTGCTGCCTTGCAGCTTTTGGGCAAGGGCAAGAGATTTCTGCTTTTCTCCCGAGCGGAGATAATGAGCCCCCAGAAGCATGGCGGGCTGGAGTGCATCCGGGTTCTCTTTGCTGGCGCGCTCCAGCCAAGTCATGGCTTCCTTGTTCTGTCCCTGGTTAAGTGCAAGACCAGCCAAGACGGTCATGGCCTGAATATTCTTCTTATCCTTTTCCAGGAGGGCTTCAAGGCGCTTTTTGGCCGCCTCCGGTTTTTTCTCCTGCACGTCAAGTTGAGCAAGATTGGCTACAGCCGGGAAATAGGTGGGCTGGAGGGAAAGCACCTTTTCTAAACTTGCGCGCGCGTTGGGCACATCTTTTTTGCCTACGTAGGCCGCACCTTTCAGATTTTGAATTATAGGATTGTCAGGCTGCTCCTTCTCAAGAGTTTTCGCTGCAGCGAGCGCCTTGTCGAACTCTTTGAGGCGAAGGTGGGTCATGACCAGCAGAATGCCTGCCTGGGTTGACTTGGGGTCCAGCTTCGTTGCTTTTTCCAGCTCGGCCACGGCCCGGGCACTATCGCCTTGCCC
>JBKJYB010000181.1:0-8193 GCA_046716045.1 Nitrosospira sp. | reverse complement strand
ATCCACAGGCTTCACGATGTAGGAGTTAGCCCCTAGCGAATAGGCATCATGAATATCACGGTCTTCAGCGGAGGAGGTAAGAATTACGACAGCGATAGTTCTAAAATCGGGATGCGCACGGATGACGCGCAAAACTTCAAGTCCGCTAACCTTGGGCAATTTTAGATCAAGCAGTATCACTACGGGCATGGGCTCACCCGCCTTCCATTTTGCAATGAAGTCGAGCGCCTCCTGTCCATCACGCGCCACCTGAAGCGGATTATTGAGATTGTGCCGAATGAAAGCACGCCGCGTAAGGTCCACATCCATTGGATTGTCTTCAATGAGCAGTATCGACGGAGTCATGTCTATAGTTATGGTTAAATCGTAGTGTAGTGCATCAGAAATATCATCCTAAATCCGGTAGTTGGACGGGGTGGAGTGTGCGGTTTTTGGGGTACAGGGCAAGGCGCAACGACGCGGAATGGTCATTCCATTCCAAGCAGTTGCAACGCAGCCCTTGCCGCAAAAACCGTGCAATTCACCCTGTAGCGAATTCACTCACAAGATGAAGACTAAGTAGCACAAAATATCGTTATGAATCATAGCGCCAAACTAACAAATGAGCGGTCAACTGCCGGATTTAGGATCATTACGCAACAGCTCCAAGCAAGAGCACCAGAATGCGACGTTAAGAACGCCTATATTGGTGTCAGCCAAGACATAAAACGGTTCATCGCTATTTTTATGCAACGATATTTCCGGCGCACCATGCTAACTATCCCCTGAAAGCGCTGCCGGCTCCGCGCCGGATAACGGTAATGCCAGGAAAAAAGTTGCGCCAGCACCCAGCTGGCTTTCCGCCCAAACTCGCCCTCCTATTCGTTCCATCGCTTTGTGTACCATTGCAAGTCCAATGCCAGTGCCGGGATACTCTTCAGCACGATGGAGGCGCTGGAACATCTCGAAAATTTTGTCGTAAAAACGCATATCAAATCCAATCCCATTGTCGCGCACCGAGAGAACGCAATGACTGCTCGCAGCCTGCGCACGAATTTCTATTGCGGGTTCAGGCGCATATCGGGAGAACTTGAAGGCATTATCAATCAGATTGCGCAGTGCTATCGTGAGGCCAGCCGGGTCGACACTGACATGAAAATCGTTGACCTCGACGGTGAGGCGCACATTTCTGGAGCGCGCGTGGTACTGGTCCAATAGATTGGATACGAAGCTGGAAAGCTCTACGGCCGTTTTGGATACCCCTCGCCGCTCAAGCCTTGAATAAGCGAGCAGATCCTCAATTAGATCTGTCATATGCGTCGTTGCCATCCGCACGTTTTTCAGAAAATTCCGGCCTTCCTCATCGAATTGGTCTTGGTATTCCTCTAATAAAAGACGGCTATAGCCATCGATTCCACGGAGCGGCGCCCTGAGGTCGTGCGAAACGGAATAACAAAAATTCTCCATCTCCTTGCTCTTGGCCAAGAGCTGGGCGGTACGCTCGTCCACTTTGTGCTCCAGGTTAACCTTCGCATCCCGTAGTGCGTCTTCAGCATTTTTTCGCTCGGTGATATCTTTAATGATAAGAAATGCCAACTCTTTACCGTCACCATAATGTGAAAGCGCCCCGGAATAACTGAATATACGTTCCCAATCTCTATCCACGCGTCCAATCCGCAACTCCAGATCATGCAGATACTCACCCTTGAGTATGCGTGTCAATGGCCACTGGTCGAATGGCAGAGCGATTCGTTCGACGGTCGAAAGCTCATAGATTTGCGCAAAAGTATGATGATTGAGTAGCATTTCCTCCGTGTTGCCGATGTCATGCATCTCCAGCGCCGCCGGGTTCCAATGCAGCGGTTGACCTGCAAGGTCAGAAATAACAAGACCTTCACTCATATTTCCCATGACGACCTCAAGCCGCTTCTCCGTTTCGCGTCGTGCCTTCTCCCCTAATCTCTGTTCATTTACATCCGTGTTGGTTCCAAACCACTGCGCTACACGGCCTTCCGCATTTTTTAGCGGCTCTGCCCGAGTCAGAAATATGCGGAACTGCCCATCCGCCCCGCGTAATGGAAACTCCATGTCGAATACCCCCTCGGCAGCGGTGGCGTTGGTCCAGCGCTCCATCACTTTAGGCAGTGTTTCGGGGTCATGCACCTTCTGCCAACCCAATCCGTCCATTTCTTCCGGTGTTGTGCCCGTGTAGTCATACCAGCGCTGGTTGTACCAGGTTCTCGAGCCATCGGCTTCGGCTATCCAGGCGAGTTGCGGAATGGTGTTGACTATAGTCCGGAACCGCTCCTCACTGTCCCGTAGCGCCAATTCGGCGCGACGTCGAGTGGTGATATCGAGAATAATTGCCAGAAATACCGTGCGCCCTGATTGGGTAAACAGCTGCAGGTGAACTTCGACTGGATAAAGCGTACCATCCGCACGCAGGTGCATGGTTTCAAAAATGAGTACTTTCTTCTCGCCATGCAAAAGCGGATGGGTCATGATCCGGAACGAAGCTTCATCAAATTCCGGCTTGATGTCCAGTGGCGTCATCATCCGCAGCGTATCCATGTTATGACCAAGGTTACGTTGTGCCCCGCTATTCACATACTCAAAACGCAGAGTCTGAGCATCAAAAAGATAAATTTCGTTCAGACTCTGCTCAAGAATGCCGTCAACTCTGGTACACGCGTTCTCGATTTGTGTAAATTCGCAGGTCTCCGGAGTAGCCTCGGAGATACACGCAATCCTTCCTGCAAGGTTCTTGATTGGAGATATCATTACGAAAACCTGGCGCTATTGATCTTTCTTTTTCCAAAAAAATAACTATGCATATCGCTTTATCTTTCCAGGTGTTAAATTCAATCAATCCGTACGATTAGCTTATTATTTCTATCGCACTGCTCAACGCATGAGGCGACGATGATCCGCTTGCGCCAATTGCTGGCATTCTTGCCTCCTTCTGGCCAGATGCGATTTTATTTTTGACACGCTGTAATGAGCCCGAATCGTAACCATTCAATCGTTTATCGTCTTTCTCAAACGATGAATCTGGAATACGCTGCGAGGCTGGCTGCGAAGCTGGTTTAGCCAACCCAAAAGAGCTATGAAACCTTAAAATGAGCGCTATGGATAGCTGTAAGATCTTACAGCTTGGCACAGGTGAAATTATGACTTGAATAGCCTGGATCAGACCGTTCCGCGGGGAGCGACGAGTTTTTTAAACTAAAAAGGGGATGAGTATCACCCCGTTTGGAGATAAACATGCAAGAACTACAAGCAACCTGGACCGCATTAAAACTCGGCGGGATAATTATTGTGCCTTTGTCGTTGCTGGCGGTAATCGCTATGGCCATCATGCTTGAGAAAGCATTTGTCTACTGGCGCTATGCGCGCCTGTCGCATGATTTACTGAACCTCGTCGAAACCTATGGTTTTGCGTGGGCCGACCTTGAGAAGATACTATCGGGGCTGGATGAGCGCCACTATTACAAACGGTTCTTCGAGGTAGTGATCAGTAACAGACATCGTCCATCGTGGTGGACCGAATCCCGTGCGGCGGATGAAGCCCAGTTGATCGAAACATCTCTTGCCAGCCGGCTATGGATATTGGAAACAATCGTCACCGCCGCGCCATTGCTTGGGCTCGTGGGAACAGTCGTCGGAATGATGACTGCTTTCCAGATCATCGGCGGCGAGGGAATCGTCAATCCCACCGCAGTGACAGGAGGCGTAGCCGAGGCACTCATCGCGACCGTGGTCGGCCTGGTGATCGCATTGATTGCCCTGTTCGGGTTCAATTATTTCTCTCGCTTGCAATCACAAATAATGGATGAGATGGAGCGTCTTGGAACGCGCCTGATTGATCACATCCGCCTGGACCAGGAGGGACGGCAACAATGAAGCTGCGAAAATCCAGAGTGTTTCGCAAAGGGCGTATCGAAATCATCCCGATGATCGACGTCATGTTCTTCCTGCTTGCAACATTCATGTTGTCTTCATTGTCGATGCAGAATCTCGATTCCTTGCAGGTGAATCTTCCTCAAGGATCAGCCGAGAAACTCAATGCCAAAACGCCCGTGACGCTGACGGTGACAAGCGATAGCCAAATTCTTATTAACCGTACTCCCGTCACATTAGACACGCTGGCCGACACGCTAAAACCGCTACTGCAAGATTCAGAACAGAAACTGATTGTGTCCGCCGACAGCGAAGCGCCGCAGGGCATTGTCGTGCAGGCGATGTTGCGCGCCCGCTCCGCCGGTGCGCAGCACTTTCTGATCGCGGTGAAACACCAATAACGCTCATGCGGTATTCCAGAGCGAAGGAGGTTCGAGTCTGGTGGCCATTGCCACTGGCGGCCCTCCTATGGCTGATCCTCATCTGGGGATTCGGGTTTTTTCTCACCTCCCCCGAAGTGAAAACCGAAACGCCATCTCCGGTCCAGGCAAGCTTTATAGAATTACCTGAAGAAAAAAAGGAACAAAAATCAGCGGCCATGCCTCAGAAGAGCCCTAAGGTACCGCCCCGGCCTAAATCTCAGCCCCGTCTGGGTGTCGAAAAAGCAAAACCGGTTCCGCGCGAAAAAGGAACCGCCAAGAAAGAGGCAAAGGCGGATCGCACGCCAGCCCCCAAGCCGGAGCCTCCGAAAGATCTGACGGATTATATGAAGGAAGCCAAAGAGCTCCGCACTGCAGGAGGAATTTTTGAGGATGAGCCCACGGAACCCAAAAATGTCGAACGCGAGGCTACGGAGGAGGAGATCAGAATGGCTAACGTCAAGCGCAATCTTCGGGACCCGGGCACAAGTGGAATATTTCAAATCACCAGGATGGGGGTTCGTTCCGCCCAGTTTCTGTTTCGCGCTTGGAAAACGGATGTCAGTAACCCCCGGCGCGAAATGGTTGAAGTCACCGCGGGCCCGGATGGCGATATACAGCGCGCTGTCGTTCGGAAAATGATAGAACTGATTCGCCAGTACCACACAGAAGAATTTCACTGGGAATCGTACCGGCTCGACCGCGTGGTTACCCTGTCTTCGCGCATGGAAGATAGCAAGGCATTGGAGGATTTTCTAATACGTGAGTTTTTTGATGCGAGCTATGGATTTCGATAGGGGTATGGCCATCTGCAATACCTGCGCTTGATGGTGGCGGAACAATGCTCGTTAATACCTGGCCGCCTCGTCGCCTTTCAGGTACTTGTCCAGAAACTCCAGTATCCGGCGATTGGCCTCGATCTGATTCTTCTTCTTCGTGAAGCCGTGGCCTTCATCATCGAAAACGATATATTCCACAGGGACATTATGCCGCTTAACGGCTTCCACGATCCCATCACTCTCAGCCTTGATGACGCGAGGATCGTTGGCGCCTTGAATAACCATTAACGGCTTTCGTATTTCCCTGGCGTGAAAAAGCGGCGAGGTCGCGACGAGGGAGTCTATGTCCTTCACCGGATCGCCAATCTCATCGTAAATGGCTTTGCGGACCGATTCCCAGTAGAGGGGTATGCTTTCCAGCGTTCGCAGCCAATTGCTGACGCCAAAAATATCCACACCGGCCTTGAATGCCTCAGGACGGAAAGCCAGCGCCGCCAGTGTCATGTAACCGCCATAGCTGGCGCCCATGATGCCGATGCGCTCATGGTCGATGTAACCGAGGCTGGCGAGATAGGTCTTGGCTTCCACACAGTCCCATAACGGTTCACGTCCATGTTTACGATTGGCGGCGGTAAAGAACGTCTTGCCATATCCGGAACTGCCGCGATTATTGATCCCCAGCACAGCGTAGCCATGGTTCACGAGGTATTGGATCTGAGCGTTATAACCGCGCATGGTCTGGCCACCCGGCCCGCCGTGAACATAAACAATGGCGGGCACTTTATTTGTCATCGACGCATCATGCGGTTTGTAATAGATGGAAGGTATCACCATTCCATCAAAGGACCGGAAGCGGACCACTTGCGCTTCCACCAGATCTGACGGGTCGATACCCTGACTCAGACTCCGGGTGAGTTGCCTGATTTGCCCTGGCTGTCCCGCCTGTCCGGCCCGTCCGGAACGCCCTGTCCTGAAATCATAGGTAAACAGGTTATCGGGAGAACGGTCACCGTTCACGTAGAAGGCCATGCGGGCGCTGGTCCCGGAAAAGACCACGCCCCGAATCTCCCCTTCCGGCAGTGTGGGAAGCTGCACGGGCTTCTCTTCATATCCCTCGGCCTCAACAATCCGGATCACTATGCTGCCGTCCTGGTTAATACCCGTCACCCGGAAACGCCCATCTCTGGAAAAATAGGTGTAGATCACATCCCAATCGGCGCTTTCATGATCCCCGGCGCCACCCGTGATCAAATCATAGGTACGCAGACGCTTGAACTCGCTGCCCGCATTGGTGAGAAAGAACAGTTTTTGGGAAGTCGGATCGAAGGTCTCGGCACGGAAACTGATGGCGCCCTCGTGCGGAGTCAGGTGTTTTACTTCCTGCTTGCCGACATCGAACAGGTAGATATCGCTGTCGGAAGTCGTATTGGCCCTGTTCAGTGCAATCCAGCGCTCGTCGCGGCTGATCGGACCCAGGTCGAATCCTTGCTCATTCTTATAAAGTAAAGTGCGGGCATAGGTCTGCGCGTCGTAGCGATACAGATCAAAGAATCTAGGATCACGCTCGTTGCTGGAAACAAAAAAAGCGCTCCCATCCGAGCGCCACCCCATGAACTGTGCCTTGAGCTTCTCTCCCGGCGTCAAATCTTTTTCCTTGCCATCGAGATCAAGCAGAAAAAGATGATAATTTTCATCGCCACCGTGATCTCGCGTAAACAGAATCCGGTCATCGCCTGGAAAGAAGCTGACGGAAAAAGTGCTATCGACCGTGGACCGGGTCAGCGGCTCTGCCGTGCCTCCCTCAATCGGTAGCATGTAAGCGTTGAAGATACCGGACGCGTTGCTGCTGAAAAGGATTCGTTTTTCGTCAGCACTGAACGACGCGCCCAATATGGAAGTCGTCGCCATGAACTGTTCTATGGTGTAGCGTTTCATATAAGGAATGATCCTGGATGGGCTGCTCTTTATCTGCACACTCACGAGACTACAGCGACGGTCAATATTTTATCAACACAGCGCGAAACTTCTTCCGGATTATACTGAGCGAATCCTCAAAGTGAGCTTCAATTCTGTTCGTCAGTTTGATACTGCGAGAAAATACCGTGCATTTCGTCATTCCGGGCTTGACCCGGAATCCAGCCCAAACGTTCAATGGCCTGCTTTGCACGCCATTGAATACCGGCTTCCGTAGTATGATGTTTGCATTGTTTGCTGGCCGGATCAAAAAGCTACAACTCAAGAATCGTAACCCTTGGACAATGATCACTGGTTGCGATGGGTTGCGGACGTTTCTTTACTACGGCAATCTTGCGCGAACTGAGTGCGCGAGTTTGCGACTGTTTGATTGAATCGCTGATAACAATATGATCCAGCCCTTTTAAACCGGTGCACCCTCGTTCGGTTGAAGTCAGCGGCACCTGATGCATCACGGGAAACCCGTCAGCGATCTCTTGCCATAGGTAGCTGCTTTTTACCCTTCCCCACTCATCTTTTGTATTCGGCTCCGCCGGGTCCGTGCCATCGGTGCGAACTTCTGACTTTGCGACCAATGCCCTTTCCTCCTCGTCTATCCGGCGATTAAAATCGCCGAAGAGGACAAAGCGCGAACTTTCCTTAGCCACATTCTCGACCCAATCCTCGATAATGGGAATTTGCCGGTTAAGGACTTCGCACGCCGGGTCCGGATCAGTCAGTTTGTGACCCGCGAAGCCCCTGCCCGTTTTCAGATTGGCACAGCCGGACTTGAGATGTATGTTCAGGAAAGTTACCGGTGCCTCATGGATCACCAGTTGAAGCGCCAGTCCGGGCCTGGCGCGGTGCCTGACAGACTCATCCCGGAGTTGCTCCGCCATGGCCAAATCCGGGTTTGGCACACAACTATTCGCGGCAGACGGAACTGATGAAATTGATTTATCCCAGGCGAACGCCACAGTTTGAAAGGCATCATGCGGCGCAACACAAACATTAAATTGCCCGGCAAATTCGCCAAGCACCTGCTCTATCACCTCTCGGGACTTTACTTCCTGAAACGCAATGACCTTGATATTTTCATTCTGAATCAGATTTTCCACGGTGGCACGCAAACCCTCTAACTTCGCATCGTAGTTCTCCACCGT
>JBKJYB010000180.1:0-7309 GCA_046716045.1 Nitrosospira sp. | reverse complement strand
AAGTGCGCCATCGTATTCTTTGCGACGCCTAACGGTATCGCCATGCAGCAAGTCAGATCGCTGCTCGACGCGGGAGTACGGGTGATAGATCTCGCTGCTGATTTTCGTATCAAGGACATTGCGGTATGGGAAAAATGGTACGGGATGGCGCATGCCTGCCCTGATCTGGTGGCGGAAGCTGTCTATGGCTTGCCCGAAATCAATCGTGACAAAATCAAAGGTGCGCGGCTCATAGCAAATCCCGGCTGTTATCCCACCGCGGTACAACTGGGATTCCTGCCCTTGATCGAAGCCGGTATTGTAGATTTGGAGCATCTTGTTGCCGATGCCAAATCCGGTGTCTCCGGCGCGGGACGCAATGCGGCAGTGCATACATTATTTGCCGAAACTTCCGACAATTTCAAGGCCTATGGTGTGCCCGGACACCGGCACCTGCCTGAAATCAAACAGGGATTGTCTCGTATGGCGGGAGGCCCGGTCGGACTGACATTCGTCCCGCACCTCACCCCCATGATCCGGGGCATTCACGCTACGCTATATGGCAGGCTTAACAAGGATGCCGATTTACAGGCGATATACGAAAAACGCTACGCCGATGAACCATTTGTTGATGTGCTTCCCGCAGGCGCTCATCCCGAAACCCGGTCAGTGCGAGGTTCGAATCTCTGCCGCATCGCGGTTCATCGTCCGCAAGGGGGTAACACGGCGGTGATACTGTCGGTAACGGACAATCTCGTCAAGGGGGCTGCAGGACAGGCTGTGCAGAACATGAACCTTATGCTCGGTTTTCCGGAAACTCTTGCTATCGATCATGCTCCGCTCCTGCCCTAACCGCTTGTCCGGCTTGAAGAATCGAAGCGGAAAAGTGACGGGCCGAAGACAGATTTCGACGATTTTGAAGGCCGATAGCTGTTCTATTGGCCGAAAAGGCGGCGAGATATGCACCAGCCAGACGCTTGCGCAGCCGATTTCCTTTAAGTCCGACAGGCTGTTAGTATTCTTCCATACCTCAGTGTCCCGCTGTCATAACAGCGTAAACTGACGGCCATGATCAAATCGCCTAAAAGAAAATCTGGCATTTTTGCGTCGAAAGTGGCGATACGTCCACACAGGCCGGAATATTTGCGCTGGCTGGCTATCGGCTTCGTTACCGCACTCGCATTGGCGTTGTCCTTAGGCATGTACGATGCCGGGCGTCAGTTTGCGGGTTTTGATAAAAATGAGATAAATCATGAATTGGATCGACTATCACGATTGAATAATCGTTTGGAGAAGGAAAACAGCGAGCTACGTATGAAAGTGGCTGGGCTTGAGCGCCAGTTGCAGATGGACACAGCCGCACGTGAAGATATTACCAAGCACGTCAAAACCCTGGAAGATGAAAACATTCGTTTGAAAGAAGATGTCGCATTTTTCCAGAATCTTGGATCAGTCACTGGAAAAACCGAACAACGCGTTTCGATTAGTCATTTAAAGCTGGCGCGTGGACAGTTATCCGGAGAATATCGTTACAGTCTGCTACTGGTTCAGGGTGGGCAACGCACCAAAGATTTTCAGGGTAATCTGGAGTTCGCTGTCAATTTCCGGCAGAATGGTGAAAAAATGGTCACGCCTCTTGCCAGCGAAAGCCCATCAAACACGTTTGACGTTAACTTCAAGTTTTACCAGCGGGTGGAGAGAAGTTTCCGGATGCCGCCAGATGCTATAGTAGAGAGCATACAAGTGAAAGTATTTGAAAAAGGTATTGCGCAGGCAAGGCTAACGCAGACTGTTGATCTGTCTTTGTGAAGGAGAGGAAATGTTTGGAAAAAAAACAGCCACGCCCCAAAATCAGATTGATTCGCTAATCGGTGCGGGAACCCATATCGACGGCAATATCAATTTCAGCGGAGGGTTGCGCGTGGACGGTCATATTACAGGAAACATTACCGCGGTGGGCGACAAGCCCAGCACCTTGGTGCTGAGCGATCAGGCAGTCATTGAGGGGAAAATTCAGGTTTCTCACGCGGTTATTAATGGCACCGTGGCCGGTGCCATACACGGAAGCGATTATGTGGAATTGCAGCCCAAGGCCAGAATCTCTGGAGATGTATATTACAAAGCCATGGAGATACAGCTTGGCGCATCGGTTGACGGCATGCTCCATCATCTGGATAATGCGCAACTCGAAAATAAGGTGGTGGCATTGATACCCGCCTCCCATGGTGATTGACGTTTATCTGATAGTAGAGCATGATTTTGCCCCCTAATTAATTTTTAAGCGGAAAATTCAAAATGAACGCTGCAGCCGGGGAAAATTCAGTCGCGGAAATGCAAGTCCCATTGATCTTTACCGATAACGCGGCAAGTAAAGTCAGAGAGCTGATTGAAGAAGAAGGGAATAATGATCTCAAGCTGAGAGTATTTGTTGCGGGTGGAGGCTGCTCAGGTTTTAAATACGGCTTCACTTTTGACGAACTGGTAAGCGAAGACGATACCGTAATGGAAAAGAACGGAGTAAAACTGTTGATCGACCCGATGAGTTTTCAGTACCTGGCCGGGGCGGAGATCGACTATCAGGAAAATGCTGAAGGTGCTCAGTTTGTTATCAAGAACCCGGGTGCGGCCAGCACCTGTGGTTGTGGATCTTCATTCTCCGTTTAACCTAAATCCGGCAGTTGGACGGGGTGGAGCGTGCGTTTTATTTGTAGTAAAAATGCTGATAATGTCGCAGAAGTAAAAACCTGGTTTCAACCTGGATAGATCGCACCGAGCAGGCGCGCGCCGTGCGCGCCGGTTACCGCGGGAAGACTGGCGGGAACGCCTAGAATGAGCTGCCTCGCCAGCCAGGCAAAGGCAAATGCCTCCAGCCAATCGGCGTCGACGCCAAATCTGTCTGTCAATTCCACCTTCCTGCCGGACAGTGCTATTCGTAATCGTGCAACGAGCGCCGTATTACGCGCCCCCCCGCCGCACAGGTAGATTTCCGCAGCGTCCGGAAAGTGAGTAAACACTGCCTCGGCAATTCCCGTTACAGTCAACTGTAGCAAAGTTGCCTGTACGTCCGCCGGCTTCTCATCTCCAGATAGGCAGCTCTCCAGCCAGGCTAAATTGAATACCTCCCTACCGGTGCTTTTCGGTGGAGAAAGAGAAAAAAATTGAAGCGCCAGAAGTTTTTCAAGCAACTTCGGGATTATTTTGCCAGATTCAGCCCACGCTCCGTTCTCATCGTATCGTTTACCGGTATAACGCAAACACCATGCGTCCATCATTATATTGCCGGGGCCGCAGTCGAATCCGGCAACCTCTCCATTGGCCATGAGGCTGGTGAGATTGGAAATTCCACCAATATTGGTAATGACGCGATGAACTTGCGAATCTTTGAACAAGGTTTGATGAAATGCCGGAACCAGAGGAGCGCCCTGACCGCCCGCCGCTATGTCACGACTCCTGAAGTCCGCCACCACAGTGATGCCCGTGAGCTCGACCAGCAATGCGGGGTTGCATAGCTGAATGGTATAGCCTCTCCCCGATTCGGGGCAGTGACGCACAGTCTGGCCGTGACAGCCAATGGCGGTTACCTCCTGAGGTTTTACGCTGCACCCATTCAGCAGGCCCGTCACAGCCTCCGCATAACGGTGAGCAAGCTCATTACCTAACATGGCTGCGCGATGCAGCTCGTCATTACCGGAGTGGTTCAGATTCAGCAATCGACCACGCAACTCATCATCGTAAGACAGATAAAAGGTGTGTAGCAGAGATGGGGGCGACAAACTAAAATCAGCCAGCACCGCATCAATTCCGTCAAGGCTGGTGCCCGACATAATGCCGATATAGTAAGCGGTTTTCAAATCCATCCGCCTGCGTACTCTGTTATTTTCTGCTCAAAGGAATTGGGGTGGGCTGGAGCCGGGTAGTGGATACAGGCACAGGCCCCGGGGCTAGTCCAGGAAGGCCAGACTGGTACCGCGCAGCATATCCAGCCGAGCCATCAGCGGCTTTGTGTATTCATAGAATGCGGGCATATGCCTGGCCGAAACGGGATTGGCGGTGGGCATTGCCACTCGCGTTGGGTCGCGCTGAACACCGTTGAAGCGAAATTCATAGTGTAGATGCGGCCCTGTCGCCATCCCGGTTGCGCCGACATGACCGATTACATCGCCCTGGCTGACACGTTGTCCCGAGCGCAAGCCTTTGGCAAAGGTCGATAAGTGACCGTAAACGGTAGAGTATTGCCCATGGTGTTGCAGGATAACGACATTACCGTAACCGCCCTGCCAGCCGGCAAACATCACCGTCCCATCTGCGGCGGCCTTCACCCGAGTTCCTGTTGGCGCGGCATAGTCAATGCCGCTATGAGCGCCCCATGTTTTCAGAATAGGGTGAAAACGCGCGCTGGAAAATCCCGAGCTGATGCGAGAAAATTCCAGTGGCGAACGCAAAAACGCTTTTCGCAGATTTTTGCCGTCGGGCGTGTAATATCCGCTTTCCCCATTGTCTGCCTGAAAATAGACTGCCCGATGAGGCGTCCCCTGATTAATGAACTCCACCGACAGCACTCGCCCGGGCCTGGCGGGCTCGCCATTCCCGTAAAGTGAATCATAAACCACTGTAAAGCGGTCACCTTTGCGCAGATCCCGATGAAAATCAATATCAGATGCCAAAATATCAACAATCTGCGTGGCAACGCTGTCGGGTACACCCGCGCCATCGACGGCTGCAAACAGCGAACTGTTTATCACACCGGATTTCATCTGAATGTGCGTTTCCAGCTTGACCGGTTGTTCGCTTACCTTGAAGGCACCGCCAACTTTTTCCATTACCAATTGTTCACTGCCGCCGGGGAAGTAGCGCAGTAGAAGCAATTCACCCGCCGCAGTGGTCTGCACATGGACGATTTTTCCGGACACCAGTTGGTGCGTAGCCTTGATATTCCTCGAATCGCGCAGGAAGTTGGCCGCATCCTGATTATTCACTTCAAGCCGGGACAGCAAGGTAGCGATTGTGTCACCCGCCTGGATGCGTTCCTGACGCCAGAATGTCATACTTGCGTCAGAAGGTGGGAGAATTTCGGGGAGTTCAAGACCACGGATAACTTCCTCGACGGGAAGATCCTCCAATGAGGTATCCGGCGCAATACCAAAGGCAGCCACCATTCCGAATAACGGAAAACTGGATAACAGGATTAGCCAGCGTAGTCGTTTTTTTGTCAGCGTAAGCGGGTTATGCGCTAAAATGCTGATTTTGTCGCCCGGCATGCTTACCTCACTTTTGAGAGGGTAAAGTTTAACATAAAAATTGCCGCCTATATCGACTGCAGGGTCAATATGTCACATACGGGTGGAAAAAGGGTTTTCTTGGTTGGCTCGGGAGAACGCGACGCTGAGCGAGAAGAACACACTGCGAATATTCGCCTTTTAGGCTGAAATCACATTCCTTCAAACCGTCGCGCTAATTCAGCAACAAACCATCATCCCGCCTTTCTGAACGTTTCATATTGCCTGATGGAGAACATTTCATGTCCACGGAAGACTTGACGCTTGATCTCTTGGCATACCACGCTTTCCCCCTTCTGGCATCTACCCTGAGGTTGCGGAAGGACGCCATCCTCCAGGCATGGGAGACCGCTGTGGTTCAGACACTTCCCGCTGCCGATGCGCTCACCCTCCAGAACCTTCGCAATTCGGTGCCTTTGATCCTGCAAGAGATCATAGACGCATTCGCCTCGGATAAACCGTTCACCACTCGCGATCTCATGGAAGGCAGCAAAATGCATGGTGAGTCCCGTTTTCAAGAAAATTATAATATGCGTGAGTTGGTCGTCGAGTACCGGCTGCTGCGCCGCGTAATCATCGAACAGGTCTCGGAAGCATTAGGTGAGCGGCTGCATATGCGGGATAACGTTGCCTTGAACATGGCCGTTGACACGGCGCTGCAAAGCGGAGTCGTCAGGTTTATCGAGCACCTGCAACAGCAGCATAGAGTTTCCACCGAGGTTCAGTCCAAGTATCTTTCGTTTCTTTCGCATGATCTTCGGAACCACCTCCACCACGCCATGTTTCACGTACAGCTTCTCGCCGGAAGACTTACTCAAATTCCCGAGTTTGCGGACAGCGTAGCGGACTTGGAATCCGTCAAGCGTGCGATACTCCAGACGACCGCCGGGATGGATCGGCTGCTGCAGTCGGAGCAATTAAGGAACGAACCTGTTCATGACACGGCGGAATTAGTGGATTTGAATTTGTTGCTCTCTGAAATAACCAACCAGTTCGCGCACGAAGCCAAGTCCAAAGGAGTGAAGCTGGACTTGGATGTGCCCGAGGGCGCGCAGGCCCTCAGTGACGAAGGGATGCTGACGCTTGTATTGCAGAATCTGCTGGGTAACGCGGTAAAATACAGTTCAGGAGGCAGAATAAAAGTGCTGGCCCGGAATGATTCGAATAATGAAGACATCGGTTGGGTACTGAGCATTAGCGATCAGGGACCGGGTATTGCATCGGAAAACCTGAGTCATTTGTTTGATGCCTTCCGCCGGGGTGATACGTATGGTCAACCGGGCGTGGGGCTGGGACTGTCTATCGCTTCAGAAGCCACCCGACTTTTGGGTGGCAAGTTGGAAATCGAGTCCGAAGTAGGGGTTGGTTCCACGTTTCGATTAATGCTGCCCAAGCAAGGATGAGAATCAAAACGTGATTCAGGTTCCATAAGCCGTGCAGTCAACACATCGTCGTTTCAATATCACCTGTTCCCTGCACGACCGGTTCGCTCTTATTGACTCATCGTTAAATGACCATGTGCGTTTATCCCCATAAGGAATCAACTGACTGCCGGAAAGTCACTTCTTCAGCCATGCTGGACTGTGAGCTGCTTTGCTCCTCCCTACACCGAACCCGATAACATGATTGATTGAAGTGTCAAAAAATACACTCCGTTCGCAATTAGCCCTCTCTTCTCTACTCGGCGCAATTACTGTTCTCGGTTTTGCGCCGTTTTATCTTTTTCCAATTCCGGTTTTCACGCTCGCACTGCTATGCCATTTCTGGCGCATAAGCGCGACACCCATGCGCGCGGCCTTACTGGGCTTCACCTTCGGAATGGGGTTGTTCAGCGCGGGCGTAACCTGGATCTACGTCAGCCTGCATGATTTCGGCGCGATGCCGATGCCAGCCGCGGTGCTTGCGCTGTTCTTTCTGTGCGCCTATCTCGCCTTATTCCCCGCATTGACAGGCTGGCTATTGACGAAGCTGCGCATCATTACGCCCATAGTCTGGTCATTGACCGCCGGTGCGTTATGGGGACTGTCCGACTGGCTGCGCAGCGTATTGTTCAC
>JBKJYB010000179.1:0-4027 GCA_046716045.1 Nitrosospira sp. | reverse complement strand
GTGTTTGTATGCAGCTCTTCCACCGTGTTGCAATTTAACAACGATTCGAACAGGCTTAGATCATTCATGATTTCTCCTCTCATGGTTTATGCTCTTTATTTTTTCTTGACAACTCCATTACAACCCGTACGACTGATCTGACCAATCAGGGCATTCTATCAAAACTTCTCATATTACAAGGTGTTATTTCTAGAACATCCACGAGGGCATCCGGTTTTTTTACTCATCTGTTTGTGATAATACAGCGATTTAGAGCTTTCTGAATATAACTATTCGTCTGTATCAAACAGTCTAAATAGGCCAGAGTAGCCATTTACACGAAATGTTTATTATGAAAGATATTTCAATAGATAAGCAAGAGGTTTTTATGAGTGAATGATAGATATTTTCAATGGGTTAAATAGGAAAATCCGATAGTTCTTCCGGCCCGCCAATCTCAGCGAGCATAATTGGAAAGCGGTTTCGCGCTACGCCAGAATTTCCTCAAATCACCACGTCTCAGGTCAAAAGTTTTTGTTTTATGGTTGCTAATAACCGTCAGCGTCAGCTGATTGAACTTGCCTTGCTTTGACATTGCCAATAACGGTGCGAACCACTTCCGTTCCAGTTCTTTTAAACTCTCACGCCAGCCATAGGCATCCGCATACTGGGCTTTCCCATACAGGGAATCAAGTACGACAAGATGATTGCCGGGTGTGGCGGATTGATGCCATGTTGCCGCATCCAGCGGCAACCGTGTCTGGTTAGTGCCAGACGCCAGTGCGAGGGAACCGGCAAGAACATCATCGCTCCATACATGGGTATAGGGACTGGTTATGGATTGCGGCATGATTCCGCCACCCCAGAACCAGGTGCCGTTAATGGCAGGTTCGCCGTGCGCCTCGCGTGACTGGTTAAGCGGATGCTCATGCAGCAGCATCTGAATTTCGTTGAAAAGTCCGCGCCAGACTATATGGTTCGTACCGAATGGCAATAGTTCGTTGATGCCTTTATTAGCAACCTCGCTGAGCAAATGGGTTTCTGCCGGTGGTATTGCCGTTACGCGCAAATACCAGCGATCGGGCCGTAGCGGCACAAATACCATCTCCTGACCATTTTCTTCAAAATGCCTGTTAAGCAAACGAGTGAACTGGTCCGCTTCTTCCATCGAAACCCGAAATACACGGCTGTCAGCCAGCAGGATTTGATCATGTTCGATGCGCAGGTGCACGGGATCGGCACGAACCCAGTAATCGGCTCCGGCTTTTACGTTTTCTGCGCCATCGGCTTCCAGGGTAATGGGTGCCACCGGCCAATCCTGCTGCTTTGACACACCGAAAGCGCGGCAAAGCCACACCCCAACTTCCTGTTCCTGCAATATATCGTCAGTGCACAAACTTTTTGCCAGCAGATTTTCCAGCTCAGGCAGCGGCAAATCGCGGTAAATCTCGGGCAGAGACGCGTCTGGCCAGAAGAGGGAAGGAACAAGCAAATGTAGATTCATTATCCTGAATCCGGCAGTTGGACGGCGTGGGGTGTACGGAAGCGGAGCGAAGTCGGATATCGAGCCGTTGCCGGATTAACGCGAGAAACCGGACGAGATAACGGTGGCGATCCGCGTGAAAATCAATTCAGGGAAAACAGCACCGTTCTGTGCTGAGTCTTTTTAGCCGCCCGCCACCATCATCCGGTCCACCAGCAGAGATCCGCACTGTTTAGAGCCACGTACTATCACATCGTTACCCACTGCGGAAATGCCGAGCAGTATATCCTTGAGGTTACCGGCGATAGTGATTTCCTCGACCGCATAACAGATTTCCCCCCCTTCTACCCAATAGCCCGCGGCTCCACGGGAATAGTCTCCGGTAACAGCGTTCACGCCATGGCCAAGCAATTCGGTCACCAGCAGCCCTTTACCCATTTTTCTGAGCAGGGCGGAGAACTCCAGGGCAGCGCCATTATCCAGAATCAGATTGTGGTTGCCACCGGCGTTCCCGGTGGTGCGCAACCCAAGCTTGCGAGCGGAATAGCTGCTGAGAAAGTAGTCTTGTACCACGCCATTCTCTATTACCGTGCGTTCACGGGTGGCGACACCCTCATCATCGAACGCGCCGCTCGCCAACCCTTTTTTCAGATGAGGCAACTCCCGGATCTGTATATCCGGTGCAAATACCTGTTTGCCAACGCTATCCAGCAGGAACGACGACTTCCGGTAAAGGCTGCCACCGCTCACAGCGCTAACAAAATGCCCTATCAGACTGGAGGCGATCGGCGCTTCGAACAGCACGGGTACTTCACAGGTAGCGATTTTCCTTGCGCCCAGACGCGCGACACTACGCATTCCAGCTTTTTTGCCGACACTATCGGGCTGCTCCAGATCGGCGGCATCACGCACTGTGCTGTACCAATAATCGCGCTGCATGGCTTCCTCCTGACTTGCGATCACCGCACAACTGATACTATGGCGAGAGGAAGGGTAACCGCCCATAAAACCGAGACTGTTTGCATGGACAAACTGCGATTCATTCAGCGAAACACTCGCCCCTTCGGAGTTGGTGATACGCTTGTCAACCGCAAACGCGGCGGCTTCACAGGCTTGAGCGAGCTGTATTGCCTGCTCCACCGGCAATTCCCATGGGAAGTACAAATCGAGATCGGGGAATTCCCGCGCCAATAAATCAGCATCGGCCAATCCCGCGCAGTCATCCGCGGCGGTGTGCCCGGCGATAGACAGCGCGGCCGCCACAGTGTCGCTTACAGCCTGGGGAGAGAAATCCGAAGTACTCGCATGACCGCGCTTCTGGCCAATATAAACCGTTACTGACAGTCCTTTGTCCCGGTTGTATTCAATGGTTTCCACTTCTCCCCGGCGCACTGTGACATTCTGGCCGAACCCATCCGAGACATCGGTTTCGCAGGCGGTGGCGCCAGCCTTCCTGGCATGATCCAGAACATCACGCGCGATATTCTGGAGCACCGTAAAAGGATAGGAAAAATTTGGCGAAGACTTGGTGTTCTCGTTCATGGCGACTTTACGGAAGTAACATTGGATTGGCTATCGAACGGCGCATAATTTTCTGGGCGAGAAGACAAATTCGACGGGATTAAATGAGATCGATCCTAAATCCGGCAGTTGACCGCTCATTTTTTAGTTTAGCGCTATGATCCACAAAGACTTTTTTCATCTTTACCTTCACCCTTATGATAGTTCGCTACAGGGTGGAGTGCACGTTTTTTGCGGCACATGGCTGCGTTACAACTCCTTGGAATGGAATAACCATTCCGCGTCGTTGCGCCTTGCCCTGCACCCCAAAAACCATACACTCCACCCTGTCCAACTGCCGGATTTAGGATTATGCGTTGAATGACGCTATGATAGCAGTTTCTGATTGCCACATTAAACAAGCCGCCATGCAAAAAAAGCCAATCAAGGATTCCGGGCAGAATTCCGAGCCGGATCTCTTGCCCAGCAAGACTCGCCGCAAGCAAGAAATGCATGCCCTGCAGGACATTGGCGAACAATTGGTGCAGATCGATCTTAAGCGGCTGACGGAGCTAGGTTTACCGGAAGTGCTAACAGACGCCATACTCGAAGCCAGGCGGATGCGCAAACATGAAGCCCGCCGTCGTCAGATGCAATATATCGGCAAGTTGATGCGTGACGTTGATGCGGCACCAATTTTAGAAAAGTTTGACTTATGGAGCGGCGTAACCCTGCAACATACCGCACGGCTGCACCTGCTGGAACGCTGGCGCGACCGTCTGCTTGCGGATGAGCAGACTTTCGCGGAGCTTGCGCGAAAGTATCCTGACGCTGACTTGCAGCATCTGCGCGCGCTCGCGCGCAACGCCCATAAGGAGAAACTCGCGAACAAACCACCCAGGAGCTTTCGTGCGTTATTTCACGAATTGCAGAAGATTGTTCCGGAAGGCTCCGGGAAGATCGATGCAGACGATGTGGCGACAAATGAATAACGGGCGCTCTGAGCAGGTCAGTCGCCGTATCCTGCCACGTCTTGTATCATGCCCGAAAACGCCGTTGCAGCTT
>JBKJYB010000178.1:0-4971 GCA_046716045.1 Nitrosospira sp. | reverse complement strand
GTAGGTTTGTGCCACCGCGGCGCGACCCAGATGGCATTTCGTGATGATGGCTTCCGCGGCAAGAATACCCGTTTCCATCGCTTTACCGATACCCTCGCCAGTAAGAGGAAAAGTTGTGCCGACGCACTCTCCTATCCCCAGCAAACCGCCCTCGGCAAAGCGGGTGCCGGACAAACCCGTACGCAGTGGTGCCCCCTTGAGCGGGCTAATGATCTCGCCATCGCGCATCAACTCTTGCGCGAGTGGCAGTTTGGCAATAAAACGTTCGTAGTTGCGGCGAGGGTTATTGTGTTTGTGCGCGGACCCGAAGAACCCTATCCCGATATTGAATACCGCATCCGGGCCTGGAAAAATCCAGCCATAGCCACCTTTGACGGTGGTGTCAAAGACAAACACCAATTCATTAAAATCTTTAGCCAGACGTGCGTTACGCACATATTGGCGAATGGCAAAACTCCTGCATTCAGCGCTCAGTAATAAACCGGCACGCTCAATCGGTGCGGGATGAGCGCCGGTTGCCAATAACACCCATTGCGCACGGGCGGAGACAATTTCGCCCCCCACATTGAATTCGACCCGGTAGATTCTCTCATTCTCGTCAAACAAACCGGTGAAATCATGTCCTGGTAAAAACCTAGCGCCGGTTTCGATGGCGCCATTCAACAGTAATTCATCCAATTTCAGACGCGGCATGCACGCGCTATGCGCGCGGATCAGGACGTCACCGCCATCGCAGCTAATCAGACGCATACCGTGAACGGCATAAGATATTTCGACTACGCGCTGGGTCAGTCCGAGTTTTTTCAGGGCATGGAACGCATCGGGAATCAAGGCATCGCCGCAGATTTTGTCCCGTGGAAAGACAGCTTTGTCGAATAGGCCAACCGACAACCCGGCTTTGGACAAAGTACGCGCAGCCGCACAACCTGCGGGACCTGCGCCGATGATAACGACATTGTAAGCCCGTTCCATTTGAATTCCGTCAAACATTATCCGCTGATGATCGAAGCAGCACCTGGCTTACCGCGACAAGTGTTGGGCTGATGTATTTTAGCCGTTGGGCGGTTAAAGAAGTATCTTAGAGATTTCGGGTTACTTTTCAGTACGGTAACGCACGAAGCGGCGCGAGGGGTTCAGTGATAGCTAGGCAATTTAAAGATTCATTTCGAACGAGAGTCAGGGGGTACACGCGTCGGTCTGAAATAGGCTAAACTCAAACCCAACAGCAGGGTGCTGGCATTCTCTACCTGCTTCTCTCCAGTGGAAAGACATGAAATTTATTCGCGCATACTCAGGTAAATGAAGAAAATCTGCTCCGCCGCCAATCTGATGGAAGCCCACATCATGCTTGATCTTCTCGGACACGCGTACATAGCCGCCAGGTTATTTAATGAACACGCGCAGGGCGGGATGGGAGACATCCCGTTTACCCATGCTTATCCGGAGGTGTGGGTTGTCAACGACAGCGATTTTGCACGGGGACAGGCAATCGTAAACGCTTTCGAAAAAACTCCGGTCGAAACCCGGGTTGTATTTTGTCGCGCATGCGGCGAGGAGAATCCTCACAATTTTCAATTGTGCTGGCACTGTGGTGCGGGGCTTGAGGCCATGTCATAGCTACCCGGCGAGATAACATAAATATTCTTGCCCCGTATCTCGGTGTCTAGAAAGTATAACTCGCACTCACTCCCAGCATATAGTTACGCCCCGGTGCGGGCTCATAAAAACGGCCGTTGCCTTCATTCACGATCACCGATCCACTGTATTTTGTATCGGCGATATTATCCACGCGAACGAATTCGGTGAACTTCCAACCGCCGAACTGATGCGAATAGGCGACGCGAATGTTTGCCATTGCGTACTGCTTTGCGGCTTCGGTATTGGTATCGTTGACAAAGATTTTGTCCTGGTAGACCGCCTCCACCGCCGCCGAGATACCCGGTTGGCCGCGCCGCCAGGTTAACTCCGCATAAGCCGTATTACGCGGTACGCCAGGCAGAAAATTGCCGGCGGCCACAGTCACCGTGCGCGGCGCCACCGTCGGGCGATAAGTATAGGCGTCCTGAAAAATGGCATCGAGATAGGTATAGGATAGAAATGCGGAGACGTCCGGGCCGAAGCGGGAGTCGAGCGAGAGCTCCACGCCGCGTCGGGTCGTATCAGCCGCGTTCTGGAAGGTCGCTCGGCCGCCGGAATTGGTGGCGGGCAGGATTTCCCCGGTGACAAAAGCCTGGAAAACCGCAAGGTTGATGCGCGTGTTGTCGGCAGGCAGCCACTTGAGTCCCGCCTCCAGGTTAAGGCTTCGGCTTGGCCGCAGCGCGAAATTCAGGCCGCTGGCGCCGTCGGGCCGATAGGCAAGCTCGGCGAACGTGGGTGTTTCGAAACCGCTGCCGGTGCTGACATACAGATTGAGCCTGGGTGTCGCCTTGTACAATAGCCCCAGTACCGGGTTCACGTTCTGGAAAGCGATGCCGCCGCTGTCATCGGGGTTGCCCGTACGGGTATAAAAATCCTCGGATTTGAATTTCACCTCTGTATGGCGCACTCCGGCAGAGAGTACCCAGGACGGCACGAATTGCCACTCGGCCTGCACATACTGGCCGAAGCTGGTAACAGTGTTGTTCTCATTGCGGCGCAGATCGCCGCGCACCCCTAACGTCGCGCCGACGAAGTTCTCGAAACCCTTGCGTCTTTCCTTCGAGCTATCGTAGTCGATCCCCGTCGTCAGCGTTAATGGCCGTGGGCCGCTGGTGCGGTGCGCCCATCGCAAACCCAGCCCACCGAATTGGCGGTCCAGATCAACCACGCCCCCAGGATTGGTGACCGGAATCTGTGCACCGCGCGGTATGGCGAGAAATTGCAGAATCTCCCGAGTTCCCGCATAGCCGATCAACTTGATCGTGTTCGCGGGGGAAAGTTTATGTTCATAAACCAGGCCACCCTGTGTGTTGTCGATGCTTTTGCGGGTGTTGAAAGTGGTGGCGCTAGCATCCGCCTGGCGTGGATCAATGCTCATCTGGGCGCGCGTCAGCCCGAGCGGGTCCTGCGTGTTGCCCTGGTGCAGTTCGTTGGTCACCAGCGTAAGTGTGGCATCGTGCGCGAATCGATAGGTCAGCTTTGCGCTCGCCTGATAGCGGGTGGCAGCACTGTGATCGCGATAGCCGTGCGTCTCAAAACGGGAGATGTCGACCACGTAATTGAACGGGCCCGTTCCAGTTCCTCCTGTTCCACCGAGTGTGCCGCCAAGCTTGAGCTCCCCGCGGGTCGTGCCATAGCTGCCTCCCAGCAGCATGGCGGATAACACCGTGCCCGGCGGGCCATCCTCGGTGAAAGCCTGTATTACGCCGCCCGGAGCATTGCCGTAGATGGCCGAAAAAGGTCCCCGCAGCACTTCAATGCGTTTGACCGATCCGAGATTAATAGTGGCGGCCTGGCCTTGGCCATCCGGCATGGTGGCGGGAATATCATCGACGATCATCCGTATGCCACGAATCCCGAAAGTGGAGCGTGCGCCGAAGCCGCGGCTGGATATTTGCAGATCCTGTGCGTAGTTCTGCCTATTCTGAATAACCAGACCGGGGACGCGGGACAGCGCTTCCGAAAGATTGATGAGAGGCCGCCCGTCCCGAATGACAGGTGCCTCCACAACGTCAATGGACATTGGCAGCAAAAAGCTCGATTGGTCGATGCGGGTGCCTGTGATGACAACGGGGTTTAGCGTCGGCGTGTTCGCAGACGTAGCCGCTGGTCGGGGACTTTGCTGAGTGGGAGGCTGGGCTGAGGAGAAGCTGGATGCAAACGCCAAGGTGACCAGGCTCACCACCCGGCAACTATCAGGTATGGGGGTTTTCAATGACTTTCAATTTTTACTTCAACATATGCAATGATAGCGAGACTGCCGGTCATCAATCAACCTGCGCAGCGTACCGTCAGATATACAATCCGCCGATCTTCTCGCCGATATTCGAATCGGAAGACTAGACTTTACAGCCAATCATAGTTGAGATAGGATTGATTCTCATTCACATCTATGGAGGCAGACCATGACAACCTTGACGCGTACCGATACCCAGGTTCTTGAAGCTTATACAGATGCCCTGAGAGCGCTTGTCACCGCTCTGGGTTGGCAAATCGACCCCGTACGCTTACATGCGGATCTTGTGTCGATTGCGGGCGTAACCAGGAAAGATGGCCATGGCGCGTCGGCGGGGTTGATAGATGAACTTGCGCGTACTGTCGAAACCAGACTACTCACAACAAAGGTAAGCATTGAGCGCACGGTAATTCCCTTTCGCTGACAGCGAGCGCGCTTGAGGTTTTAGCCTACGATGGATACGGCTCTTTGGTTTGTTACTAGCGAATTTCTGAAAGAGTCTTCCGTAGAGCGCATTACTGGAAAAATCAGGATCGGTTTCGAGGCGGGTTAGTCATAGGTGGTCAGTTGCGCGCCCGTCGGGGTGATAAGCGTAGCGAGAAGGCGTGCTGGCACAGTCTGGCTGGGGTTCTCCATGAATGAGTGCACCGTTCCCGGCGGTTCGCTCCAGCTTTGTCCGGGGCGATATTCGATTATTTCGCCGCTGTTAAGCTGTGAACGAACGGTACCTTCAAGCACATAAACAAACACCATGCCTCCATGACGATGGCTGCCGGTTTTGGCTTCGGGCGCCAGGTTCACTACGACTGTCGTCAGCGTGGTTCCGGAATCGTCCGGAAGCACCTGCGATGTGACGGGTGTAAGAGTTATACCGGTTGACGTTGCGCCAGCCTGCGCATCGGCCGCTCCGGCTATCCATCCCGCCCATAGAAGGCCCGCCATAAATAGAATCGAAAATACTTTAATAATAGTTGGTAATAATATGATTGAATTGAGTTTCATGTCATCTCCGCCAGTTGATCGTATTTTCGCATAAACTGGGTGCTTGAACCCAGTTAATCCATCAGGACACGAGATGATGGCGAGGCAGGTTGCGA
>JBKJYB010000177.1:0-3490 GCA_046716045.1 Nitrosospira sp. | reverse complement strand
GATCTGAGCGTGTGCCTACCTCAATAACCATCGGTATCTTTCATCCATCTTTGCGACTCTTTTAAGAGGAAGCAGGCACTTATTCGGCCCCAGCCGATTTCCCGCACCGCGGCGGCTCGTGCTTTGCATGCCGGGCCTGAAAATCCCGGCCATCCGGTACCTTCATGTTTTTCGTGGTACGGTGGTTGAATGGTCAGCACGCCACTTTTTACTATGGGTGCACTGAGCAAAGCTGAGCAAAGCCGGGTGCGAAATTGATTTATCTCAGTTTCCATACTCCGTTTCTCTTGATCTCGGCATGCATGGCGTCCGGTGCCAAGTCAATTCCACCCGGCCAGGTTACAACCCCAAGCTCAACGTATACCTTGGCGAACACATCCAGGTCGGCCAGCGCGGCAAAAACACCGGCGCCAGGTGCACGCACCCGCTCGGCCATATCGACTTCGCCTTCCAGCCCATCAATGAAACGTACATGGAACCGGTAGCCGTCAAGCGGCTTGACTGCCTTCACCCGCCAAGGCATCGTTGGTTGTATGGGCGGGATTACGGAAGAGGCGGTATCTTCTTCGGTGACTGATTGCGTTTGCATAATTCCCAATCCTCCATTAGTTCGTCGCGGTGCTCCTGCGCCCATTCAAGCACCAATACCAGCGCTCGCCGCGACATTTTTCCTTCCAGTATCCTCAAGGTGCGTATGTCGATCAGTATTTCATCCTCCGCATAGTTCGCGTGAAAATGCAGTGGCGCATGATCGTCCCAAAACATTTGAATTATAATCCCATAAAACATGCTTATGGTTGGCATGGGCTCTATCTCCTGCTTTCTACATATTTAAGCTGCATCTTCCATATGTCCCAGTACTGGTAGGTCGGGTTAGCGTAGCGTAACCCGACAATTTAATACCCACAATCTATGCTCTTCTAAAGCCTTTCGTCGGGTTACGCTGCGCTAACCCGACCTACCACTGCTGCTGCTCGAATATGAGCGCGTTGATTTCAAATCGGCACCAAAATAATTGGCTTGAGAACCCACGCCAGAGCTTGATCTGTGCGTACTTATCACTGCGTTAACCGGACACTACTGTGATCTTCCGTCTTTCTTTTCGCGAGGAAGCACGCGCTTATTCAGCGCCCGCCAATTTCCCGCACCGTTAGCGGCCCCTCCAACTTGAACCTATTTGCGCTTATTATCTGACGAGAAAATAATATAAACCTCGTCATTCCGGGCCTGACCGGAATCCAGTCCAAACCAACAATGAGCGGCGCGCTTTACACGCCACTACGTAACACTTGTTTGTTCAGATAGTATACGGTAAATTACCGTATACGGTTATTTACCGTATATTTAGGAGATTATCATGCCTGCTGCTGCTCGATTTGATTTGAAGATGGATGCAGAAGAAAAAGATATTGTTTCTCGCGCTGCTGCCTTAATGGGCACCACGATGGCCGCGTTCGTGCGCACGGCGGCTAAAGAGAAAGCGCGCGAACTGTTAGATCGGGAATCCCGCATCACGATGACAGCGCAGGATTTCCATGCATTCACGGCGGCACTCAATGAGGCATTCATGCCCAATGCAGCCTTGCAAAATGCAATGAGCACCGCTCGAGAGGTTAAGCGTGCTTGAAGAGCAATTTCTCGATCCAAACCACCATGACCGTCAGGCTTTCACCTCTGGTGTCGGCGAGCTTGACGAATACCTCCGGCGCTTTGCGGTCCAGCAGAGCAAGAAGGGTATTACCGTCGTGCGGGTATTGGTCGACACCGGCACCCCCAGTACCATACTCGGCTACTACAGTTTGAGCGCCGCTCAGATCGATGCCGTCCAGCTAGATGAGCGTACACAACAAAAGCTGCCACGCTATCCGGTGCCCTGCTTTCGTATGGGACGTTTGGCTGCGCATTCGGCGCATCACGGCCGCGGCTTGGGGAGGCTCTTGGTTGGTTGCGCGGTTGGGCGATGCCTGGAAGCACGGAGGCACGTAGCCGCGTACGCGCTTGTGGTTGATGCGAAGGGAGAGAAAGCCAAGACGTTTTACGAGCATTACGGATTTACGGCATGCCGTGATAACCCTATGACCTTGTATCTGCCGCTTGGTGTATGAGTCAAGTGGCACTTTCCGGGCGGCAGAGAAGACGCCATTTGCGTGCTCTAATTTCTGGGCTTCATGGAAAAGCCTACATGCGTGGTGACCGTAGCAAGCGACCTCTGATGCCGAGAAGCTCGCACTCTACGGCCTGCCTGATTTTGACGACTTCCAGCGCGTCAATTTATGAAACATTCGGACTATGCTCTTCTGAAGCCTTTCGTCGGGTTACGCTGCGCTAACCCGACCTACCACTGCTGCTCGAATATGAGCGCGTTTATTTCAAATCGGCACCAAAATAATCGGCCGAGAATGATTCATAGGCATATTATTGTTCTTCGATGAGAACAGAAATTTTTGCCAGCACCTGAGCTAATTCGCTGGGCGAGACGCTGCCTTTGTGGCTGGCTTTACGTGCAACCCAATCAAGACTTTTGACTTGATCGGCCAACACGGCACTGGGAGGGTCACCGGAAATCAGAATCTCGAAAGGGTAGCCCTTAGCCTGCGTGGTCATTGGGCAACACAACATAAGGCCGCTTTTGCCGTTGTAGGACGAAGGGCTGACTACCAGTGCCGTGCGGTGCCCAGCCTGCTCATGTCCGGCCCGCGGGTCGAAGTGCAACCAAACAATGTCGCCAGCCTCAGGAACATGGCGACGAACCACTACAAAATCTCCTTACCGGCTGGTGCACCGAAATCAATTTCGGTATGCAGGTTTTCTGGCGTTATGCCGGCAAGCAACTGCGCGAGGTCGTATTTATGCGTGCGAATCGGTTCGATGACGATGCGGCCTTCTTCTTCACGAATGTCAACCGGATCATCCAGTCTTAAACGGGCGGCTTCCATGACCCCGGCAGGGATGCGAACGGATGCACTATTTCCCCACTTTTTCACGATTACACGCATGACAATTTCCCCTGTTGTGTCAATGTTTATACAATAGCGGCAAAACTGGGATGTATCAACATTGTCGATATTCGCTGTAGAGAGCAAATAATTTGTCCGGTGTTTATGCTATCCCGAAGAGGGATAGAGCTCGGTCCAGCCGCAAGGCCGGGCCGAGCACCTATTTCTGGCGCCGACTTCTCACAAATAGTTCTCACAAATAGTTCTTGAAGCCATATTCTCAATCCACTACTATGACAATGAGTTTCGATAAGGAGCAAGTATGGGACAACTGAATCGCATTACCCAGCAACCCGGCGTGATGGGCGGCAAGGCCTGCATCCGTGGGATGCGCGTTACGGTCGGCATGATCGTCGGCCAGATCGGGGCCGGTCACAGCGTCGATGAAATCCTCGCCGACTACCCCTACCTGGAACGCGAGGACATTATGCAGGCACTTCGTTACGCCGCGTGGCGGGCCGAAGAACGTGAGGTCATGCTGGCCACCCCATGAA
>JBKJYB010000176.1:0-4313 GCA_046716045.1 Nitrosospira sp. | reverse complement strand
TCCTGGGATTGGCGGGCATGCCGCGCCGGGTTCCCGACTATGCGCTGCAGTTTGCGGATTTCAACATGATTTCCAGCATCGGCGCCTTCGGTTTCGGCTTCAGCCAGTTGCTGTTCCTCTACGTCGTACTGAAATGCATCCGCGGCGGAGAGAAAGCACCAGCCAAGCCTTGGGAAGGTGGAAATACACTGGAGTGGACATTGCCATCACCAGCGCCTTACCACACCTTTGAGACGCCCCCGGTCGTCAGGTAGCAACAGCAGCAGATACGATATGTCAGCAGAAGATGCAGGAAGAAGGCGTGGAGCAATCAGAACGGCGCTGATTCTGTTGGCAATCGTTGCGGGACTCTTTTTGGCAGTTATTGTAAAGCACTGGAAATGAGCGTAGCGCAACCCAATTCAGTGATGATGAGAAAGCTGCTGATTGTTACAGCGGTTATGTTTGGCTTTGGCTTCGCGCTGGTACCGTTTTACGAGAAGATTTGCGAGGTTACCGGTATCAATAATCTGCTACAGGCGGATACGCTAGCGGAAAACACCCAGGTAGATACCAGTCGTTGGGTTACAGTACAGTTGGATGCCAATACACGCGGTTTGCCGTGGCAGTTCAAGCCCCTGCAATCCAGCATTCGCGTACACCCTGGCGAATTGGTGCAGGTGATGTATGAAGTCAGAAATAATTCAAATCGAGAGGTCAACGGGCAGGCGATACCCAGTTACAGCCCGCAGTTGCTTGGCAAGCATTTGAAAAAACTTGAATGTTTTTGTTTCAGTAAACAAGTGTTGAAACCGAATGAGGTCAGGCAGATGCCGGTACAGTTTATGATTGAACCTGGTTTCCCGACTAATTATGACACGGTGACCATTTCTTACACTTTTTTTGAGCTTGGAGGCGACAGTGTCGCGGAGGCAGGGAGCAAGGCGAATCAGAGTTGAAAGACGACAGCAAAAAACCGTCTAAGGGAACATTTATGCAGGCGATGAAAGCGGTATCCTGGGCTTTTTTTGGTGTACGAAAACACACTGATCACGATCATGATGCGGCAACATTGACGATGGGGCAGGTAGTTCTTGCTGGCCTCGTTGGAGCGGCGATATTTGTGATTGTTGTGCTATTGTTGGTTAAATTTGTGACAAGTTAAAAATCAATTAAATTATACGCGGGAGAAAGAGCATGAGCCAAGAAGCAGGTCACGGTCATTATTACGTTCCGGCCCCATCGACTTACCCTATGACCGGGTCGATAGCGCTGTTATTCATGGGTTTCGGTGCAGCCTTTTCAGTCAACAGGCTTCCGGTAGGTTATGGGCTGCTGGCAATTGGCTTTGCCATTCTGTTCTACATGTGTTTCGTCTGGTTCCGCACGGTGGCGCGGGAGAGTGAGAGCGGCAAGTTCAACAAACAGGTGGACGCGTCTTTTCGCTGGGGGATGAGCTGGTTCATTTTTTCCGAAGTGATGTTTTTTGCTGCTTTCTTCGGCGCGCTGTTCTACATGCGAATCTTTTCGATTCCCTGGCTTTCCGATCTGGAACATAAAATTTTGTGGCCGGATTTCACGGGCGATTGGCCTACATCAGGCCCGGGGATCAGCGAGAAGTTCATGCCCATGGGACCGTGGGGTCTTCCAGCCATCAACACCCTGATACTGCTGACATCGGGGGTGACGGTTACCTGGGCACACTGGGCGCTCAAGCTGAACAAGCGCGGACAATTGAAACTGGGTTTGTTTCTGACGTTTGCGCTGGGATTCCTGTTTGTCGGCCTGCAGGCGTATGAATATGGCCATGCCTATTCCGATCTCAACCTTAAGCTTACGACTGGCGCCTATGGCGCGACGTTCTACATGTTGACCGGTTTTCACGGCTTCCACGTGACGCTGGGTTCCATCATGCTGCTGGTCATATGGTGTCGCGTAATGGCGGGCCACTTCACGCCCGAGAATCACTTCGGCTTTGAAGGGGTCGCCTGGTACTGGCACTTTGTGGATGTGGTCTGGCTGGGGCTGTTTATTTTTGTTTACTGGTTGATATAAGCAGTCTGTCCGGACTTGAGGAATCGAAACTCTTGCGGTCGTTATCCTTAAGTCCGGCAGATTGTTAAATTGGGATGAAGCCCATATAAGATCCCAGCATCAGCAGGGCGAAGAGGAACATCGAAAAACCAATGCGAAAGGTCAGGGATCTAACGGCGCGCGTACCCTGTCCCTTGTCTTTGACCAGGTAATACAAAGCGGATGCCAGGCTGGCGAGTATGAAGAACAGAAATAATACAACGACAATTTTCAAGGCTAATTCCCGTAATTGTTGGATTCAGGAACAAGTTTAGCCGAGTTCCGCACACTATCCAATGACTATTTCAGGCTGGCGATTTACGCCGCGATTATGGTCAACAGTGGCTGCAGCGGTCGTTATAGCAATCATGCTGCAACTTGGTAACTGGCAGCTTTCCCGGGCTCGGGAAAAGGAATCGAGGCAGGAGCAGCTTGATTTGCGCTCAGGGCAACCGGCAGTAGCGTTGCCTACGGTTCCTGTCAAGCTGGAGGACTTGCAATATCGGCGTATCGAAGTGAGCGGCGTGTATTTACCGAAACATACGATATACATCGATAACAAGATATATCAGGGGGTTGCGGGTTACCATGTCATCACACCGCTAAGAATCGGTGCAAGTTCAATGCATGTTTTGGTAAATCGTGGCTGGGCGGCGGCAGACCGTGACCGTAGCAAGTTGCCGCAGGTATCCACGCCAAATGGTTCGGTGATGGTGTCAGGAGTAGCAACAACGGCGACACAGAAAACGCTGGAGCTTTCCGACGAGCTGGTATCGGGTCAGGTATGGGAAAATCTCGATCTGGAGCGCTATCGTACCGCCACCGGATTGACGTTACAGCCGGTGATGATATTGCAACAGGATGAAGTGAAGGACGGTTTAGTGCGGCAATGGGTCCGGCCGGATTCTGGTTCCGGCAGGAACCTTGGTTATGCGTTTCAGTGGTTCGCAATGGCACTTGCCGTATCGATTATTTATTTGGTGTTAAGTGTCAAACGAGAGCGCTCCGAAAGTAAATAGGACAAATAAGCGTACGCTGATTCTGCTGGTGGTACTGATGTGCGCGCCGATTATCGCTTCTTATGCGCTTTATTTTTGGGAAGTGAGGCCTTCCAGCGTTAATTACGGCGAATTGCTCAAAGTTAAGCCATTGGCGGGTAACGCTTTGAATCAAACTGATAACACCATTTTTCGCACGCGTCAGCTACGTGGTAAATGGATATTACTGTCCGTGGATTCGGGCAAATGTGATGAGCAATGCCAAAAAAAGCTTTATTACATGCGCCAGGTGCGGACGATGCAGAATACCGAAAAGGATCGTATAGAACGGGTTTGGCTGATTGATGATGATGAGGTCCCGGAACCAAAAATCGCGGATCAGTTCAAAGGTACGTGGTTCATTAGCGCGAAGGATAGCGACTTACTCGCTGAGCTCCCGGCACAGGCATCACAACGTGATTACATATATGTCATAGATCCGATAGCAAATCTGATGATGCGTTTTCCGAAAAACCCGGATCCCGCACTGATGGCAAAAGACATAAAGCGGTTGCTCAAGGTATCTCAATTGGAACATGCGATGGGGACTGATTCAAAGCACTAAGACGCACCCTTGACTTGTGCGGGTATGGCACCCCGTTCAGGAAAGTTACACATTGCGCAATAGAACAGACTGCAAGCAATTTTTGCTTTCTTCAATCGGTAGTAGCAGGCATTCATGCATGCCTGCAATGAATTAGGAGATAACAGTTATGGCTACTAGTTTAGCTTGGCAGCAAACCGCTTCGCGTGTGCAGGAATTATACAAGTTAACCAAACCAAGAGTTGTGTCGCTCATCGTTTTCACCGCATTTATCGGCATGTTTCTGTCGGTCCCTGGCGCTGTTCCGTTGGATGCGCTGGTATTTGGTACGTTGGGCATAGCGCTCGTAGCAGGCGCAGCCGCGGCAGTAAACTGTCTGGTAGAACAAAAGCTTGACGCCGTTATGGCGCGCACACGCGCCAGACCCTTGCCACGAGGCAAAGTTACTTCCCCGGAAACCTTGTTTTTTCTCGCATTGGTCGGTGGAAGCGGATTGTTAATCCTTCACCAGCTGGTGAATCCACTAACCATGTGGCTTACGCTGGGCACATTCGTCGGTTATGCAATCATTTATACGGTGATACTGAAACCCATGACCCCACAGAACATAGTGATTGGCGGTGCTTCCGGCGCGATGCCACCCGTGCTGGGCTGGGCAGCGGTGACGGGCGAGGTAACCG
>JBKJYB010000175.1:0-4318 GCA_046716045.1 Nitrosospira sp. | reverse complement strand
CTCTTGCACGTCAGGATCGGAAATGACTATGAAACAATACTTCGACGGCTTGAATCGGATTGCGGGTTTTTAGCAAGCCGAAATGCAATAGCAGCCAAAGCGCTAATACTCATGCGAGGCAGTCTGGATACAATCAACAGCCTGCCAACGGAACTTGTGCCGCTGCATGGAGACTTCAAAGCGTCAAACCTGATATGGACAGAGGGAGGGGTGTACGGCGTGGACGTTGATCTCCGCTTCAAGAACCCCTGGGTCATGGATGCCGCGCAACTTATTGCTGATGTGCTTCTCAACCGGCGCCACATAAAAATAATAGCAGGTGATCGAGATGTCGCGCCCATTGTGCATGTATTCCTGGAGGCCTATAGCGACAATAGCCAGGAGAATCGAAATCTCACTTGCTGGTGGTTATTATACTTTCTGCTTTCTAGCTGGCAGAGCAACCTCGAAGGTTGGAAACCAGCAATGCTTGTGGATCAAAACCATGTTACAGCCGTTACTGACGTCATGGCTCTTTGCGACAGGAATAAATTTGCCATGATGGGTCAGGGTGCGAAGCAAGTCGTCGCGTCATCGGATTAACCCTCTCACGGGATTCTTACCCGGCAGCGCTTCCGCGAGACTGCGCTGGTAAAACCAATGCCGGGGGGCGTTCATGGTCGCAAGGGACGCAATTGTTTACCGTGGGTTTGTTAACAAGGTAGGGGAAAATCTGTGGTGAGATTCAGCTTAAGGCCAATGCGTTGAAGAAAAGAGATTTATACACCTGTTTTATTTCCGGCTATGTGTTTCCGCTCCATGAGCGCTTCAAGAAACACCGTAGCGTGGCGGTACGTAAGGAGATGGAGGCCTCCCAATGGTGGGATGAGAAACGTCTGAAAGCGCTTCAGTTTTCAAGGTTGCGCCGGTTACTCATCCACGCCCAGACAAATGTTCCCTATTACCGCAGACTTTTTGCGGAGTTCGGTTTCAAGGCGGAAGATGTTCGCTGCCTTGCCGATCTCACACAATTGCCGTTCCTCGATAAATCCAGAATCCGTTCCAACATCGACACCCTCAAATCGGAAAGCGCCCAGCATCTTGCCCGCTTCAACACGGGCGGCTCCAGCGGTGAGCCGTTGATCTTCTATATCGGCAAAGAGCGCATCGCTCATGATGTCGCCGCGAAATGGCGCGCCACCCGCTGGTGGGATGTGGACATTGGCGACCCTGAGATCGTCGTCTGGGGCTCACCCATCGAATTGGGAGCTCAAGGGGGCATTCGCGCGCTGCGTGACCGCCTGCTCAGAACAAAGCTGCTACCCGCCTTTGAGATGTCCGAACAGAAACTCGATCTGTTCCTTGATGAGATACGTGCAACGCATCCAAAAATGCTTTTTGGCTACCCCTCAGCGCTATCCCATATCGCCCGTCACGCCGAAGCAAAGAAATTGCGCATGGATAATCTCGGTATCCGGGTTGCCTTCGTTACCTCGGAGCGACTTTACGACGAACAGCGCCAGCAGATCAGTAAAACCTTTGGCTGCCCAGTGGCTAACGGCTACGGCGGGCGCGATGCCGGCTTTATTGCCCACGAGTGCCCGCAGGGTGGTATGCACATCACCGCGGAGGACATCATTGTGGAAATCGTGGATCAACAAGGAAATGTACTGCCGTCCGGCGAAGCCGGGGAAATCGTCGTTACTCACCTCGCCACGCGGGATTTTCCCTTCATCCGCTATCGTACTGGCGACATCGGTGTGCTGGATAGCAAATCCTGTGCTTGCGGGCGAGGGCTTCCTCTACTCAGGGAAATTCAGGGCCGTAGTACTGATTTTGTGGTTGCCCAGAATGGAACAGTCATGCACGGCCTGGCTCTGATTTATGTGCTGCGGGATCTGCCGCAAATACGAGCCTTCAAAATCATTCAGGAAAGCCTGGACTTTACCCAGGTCTGGGTGGTTTGTGACGCTGAACTCAATCCGGAACTCATCGAAAAGATCGAGGCGGGCTTCAAGGCCAGGCTTGGCAATGGAGTGAATATTGGCATCGAGAAAGTGGCGGAGATCCCGGCGGAAAAATCAGGAAAGTTCCGCTATGTGGTAAGCAAGATTACTCCCGGCTAATGATAAAAAAGAGCGGCACCTTCTAATGCAGTGCGCCTTTTCGCTCAGAAGAGTTCATCTCGCATCGTACGTACGAGCAGCGTGTGAGGTTGCGATGATTTCGACGGTTATATTCGATGCCATAAAGATGTTAACAGCCCTTTGCAAAGGTCATGCGTAGATGAACATTTTCAAGAATTACTGGTTGTCCTCGCACCCATGACCATACGCAAGCAAGTCCTGTCTGGACTCAAATGGACGGCAGGCGCAAAGCTGAGCGGTCAGATAATAACCTGGGGCATTACTCTCTGGGTGATGCGTCTGCTATCGCCAGAGGATTATGGTTTACTGGCTATGGCGATGGTGTTCGTCACGTTCCTGCTGATGATGGCCGAGGCTGGACTGGGGTCGGCGCTCGTGCAAAAACAGGATCTTGACGAAACGAAACTTCGCCAGGCATTCGGCATCGTGATTGTGGTAAACCTCACCTTACTGGTTCTACTGAATCTGCTTGCGCCGGCAATTGCCGGTTTTTTCGAAGACGAGCGATTGCTGCCGGTCCTGCGGGTGCTGTCGCTCTATTTTCTGGTTATCGCGATGGGTGTTATCCCGGATGTCATGCTACAGCGCCAGCTGGAATTCAAGAAACGATCATTGATTGATCTTACGGCAGCCGTTTTCAGCAGCATCCTGACGCTTGTGCTGGCCTTTGCGCACTACGGGATCTGGGCTCTAATTTCCGGAACCCTGTTTGCGGGTCTCTGGCGAGCGGTGGCGGCCAGCGTGGTGATACGATTCCGCCTGCTACCGAGTTTTTCCTGGCAAGGCATGCGGAGTCTCCTTTCCTTTGGCGGCAACGTTACCATGTCTCGTCTGCTTTGGTTTTTTTTCACACAGATCGACGTTATCATTGTCGGAAAGTTACTCGGCAAGGAGATGCTGGGCTTTTATTCGGTGGCCATGCATCTCGCCTCGCTTCCCGTGCAGCGGGTCTCCAGCATTCTGAACCAGGTCGCCTTCCCGGTATTTTCCCGGTTCCAGCATGACCGCGAAAACCTGATCAGCTATATGATCAAGGCCATGCGGATCTTGAGTTTTTTTGCTTTCCCGGTGCTCTGGGGTATTTCCAGCACCGCCAATGAAACCGTTCTGTTGTTGTTAGGGCAGAAATGGCAAGACGCTATTCTGCCGCTGCAATTGTTGGCCCTGATGATGCCCTTACGTATGCTGACAAACTTTCTTCCGACTGCCACGGATGCGCTTGGACGCCCTGATATCGGTATGAAAAATGTTCTCCTTGCGTCTCTCGTTATGCCGGTCGCACTTCTGGTCGCGAGCCAGTGGGGAATAGTCGGGGTGGCGGTGGCTTGGGTTACGGTATATCCGGTGGTGCTTCTCATCAATTATCGACGTTCGATGCGTGCTATGGGGTTGGGGCTGCGCGACTTGATCCATGCCATTGCGCCCGCGGTGATCTCGGCCATAGGAATGTACGCGGCAGTTTGGGGGCTCGCTGGCTGCTTGGCGGTGACACAAGCCAGTTAACAAAGCTGCTGGTCATGATTACGAGCGGGGTGCTGATGTATGGCGGCCTCGCCTTGCTCCTCAATAGACCGGGTTGCCGGGAAGTGTACAGCCTAATCCGGCAGAAGTAGCGCTTTGTCATTCGGTGATGAGGTTCCCATGCAGGCAATGCGGCAAGTAGCGCTCCGCGGCGAACTGCTTAGCAGCCGTGGCCGCTGTCTGTAGCGATGCGATCATTTGCCGCCGATGGCTTGCCCATTCATGGATATAACGGTAGAGAAATATCACAGGTTTGCCGCTGTTTACCTCATTGTGAGTTAGATAGGAGAAACTGTAGATTTACCGTGTCTTGCCGTTATTGTTAACGAGTAAGATAGCGCTTAAGTCAAGTCGAATTTGCCCGCAATGAAGCAAAAAATGACTGAGAAATCCGTCGCATCATAGTTTCAAATGTAGCTAATAGTTGAAATTTATTAATAACAGCATTAAAGGATGACATGTCGATCTTCGCAGGAGTTCTGGTACGTCGGCCCGGTCAGGTGATCCCTGCCAGACTCATTGATGAGCTTAAAGCCACTGTGTCGCGTTACCCCGGCGATGAGGGTGCCCGGATAGAATTCGCTGACGAAAGCATTTTTATCGTCAAAATAGATGTAGGCGCGCTGGGGGAGACCGGTGAATCATCCACTTCTGAACGGGTGGCATTCGTG
>JBKJYB010000174.1:0-7934 GCA_046716045.1 Nitrosospira sp. | reverse complement strand
ATTCTGTCCTGAGCAATAGTTCCTGCTCATTCAGGGTAGTCAATTCTCCATCATTCAGCAGCATTTTACCATTTACCCACACATGGCTCACATGTTCGCGCCCGGCGGCATAGACAAGATGCGAAACGGGGTCATAACAGGGTGAGAGTTCGAGGCTGGAAAAATCCACCGCGGTGATGTCGGCCGCTTTGCCCGCGACCAGTGAACCGGTAAGCGCACTCAAGCCTAACGCCCTGGCACCGTTGAGTGTCGCCATTTGCAGCGCCTGCCATGCGGGTAGCGTGTCGGCTCTGCCACTCTGGCCTTTCGCGAGCAGCGCGGCGAAACGCATTTCCTCGAACATATCGAGGCGGTTGTTGCTGGCGGCCCCGTCCGTTCCCAGGCCAACGTTAACGCCTTTATCCAGCAACGAAGCGATGGGCGCAAGCCCGCTGGCAAGTTTCAGATTGGAAGAAGGGCAATGTGCCACGGAGCAGCCTTGTTGCGCCATCAGTCCGATTTCGTCGCTGGTGAGATGGACCATGTGCACGGCGATCAGATTGGGACCCAGCAAGCCAAGTTTGTGCAGGCGCTCTATCGGGCGCACCCCGGTTGTTTTCAGGCTATTTGTGATTTCATCATCAGTTTCGTGCAGATGAACATGTATGGACAAATCAAGCTGCTCGGCATAGGTCAGGACGGTGGCAAAAACTTTGTCGCTCACGGTGTAAGGTGCGTGCGGCGCGAAGCAGAATGATAGCAGCGGATGATGATTGTATTTGTCGCGCAGAGCCAGACCTTTGGCTAAATAATCATCGGCGTCGCTGGCGTAGGCGGTGGGAAAATCAATGATTATCATGCCCTCGGTAGCACGCATACCGGATTCCAGCAACGCCTGAATCGATGCTTCCGGGAAAAAATACATATCGTTAAAGCAGGTAATCCCGCCTCGCAGCATCTCGGCGCAGGCCAACCGGGTTCCATCGAAAACGAATCCCGCATCAACGTGCCGCGTTTCAGCAGGCCATATATGGTTGTTGAGCCACTCCATCAACGGCAGATCATCCGCGATACCACGCATCAACGACATGGCGGCATGAATGTGGAGATTGACCAGACCCGGGATCAGCGCATGATTGCCAAGAACGATGCGTTCGCCGGGTGAAAATCGCGCTTGAGCTTCGGCAGCTGGCAAAATTGCCTGAATCAACCCTTTGTCGATCGCAATCGCATGATCGCGTAACACTGCCTTGGTGGGTTCCACCGGAATGATCCAGCGCGCTTCCAGCAATGTATCGATTTTTACGGGATAGGCCATGTATTGGCAAGCTTAGCAAAAAAAAACCCTGCACGGCGGCAGGGTTTTAATTTTTTACGCTTAAATCTAATTATTGCACTGTTTCCCGCGAACCAGCGACTTCAACTTCAACGCGACGGTCGGGTTGCAGGCATTGGATCAGAGCTTTGGTTGCCTTGGTGCCTTTGCATGTATCGCCGGTTACCGAATTGGCTTCGCCTTTACCATCAGTAAAGATTTTGTCGGCGGGTATACCTTTTTCTTTCACCAGGTACGCCTTGACAGCTTCAGCGCGACGCAGCGAGAGCTTCTTGTTATAGTTATCGGAACCGATACGATCAGCATAACCGATAGCAACGATTGTGTCGTATTTGATACCCCCAAGTTTACCTACGAGGTCATCCAGAGCTTGCTTGCCCCCGGGTTTCAGGACGGCCTTATCGAAATCGAATAGTTCATCAGCGGACAAAGACACTTTCTCAGGTTCCGTTACAGGGGCGGGAACAGGCGCGGGAGCCACAGGGGCAGGCGCTTCAGCTTTTTTCTCGAGTTTTGGAAACAGATCAGGATCGCATTCGTATATCGCCATGGCAGGTGTCCAATAGCCCGAGCGCCAACAGTCGCCGGATGAATCTCTCACCACCGAACCACGGCCATCACTTGCGTAAGCTTCAGGTTGCTCTTGCGCCATGGCGGTTCCCGAAAACAGCACTGGCAGAACAACTGCTCCAAGCAAGAGTTTTTTCGCTACTATATTTTTCATGCTATCGCCCCTTTTTTCAGAAAAACTTCAATTCAAAATCAAATCATCCCTAATTCATGGAAATTCCAACAAAGCTCATCCCTAATTCATGCAAATACAAACAAAGCCATCGATTTGACAATGGCACATTATTGCACATTCGCGGTTCAATTATCTAGTCATATATCCGTCCTTGTCAAATCATGTTGTTGCGGACGGCATGAATACTCGAATACCCCAGTGACTTCAATACGGATGGCATGCTAAAATCAGCGGTTTTTATGTATCGGTATCTGAGGCAGAATTCGCATCATAACTTATTGTCTCTGATAGAAAAATATAATAATGGATCAATTCGCGAAAGAAACCCTGCCCATTAGCCTCGAAGAGGAGATGCGCCGCTCTTACCTTGATTACGCCATGAGCGTGATTGTGGGGCGGGCATTGCCGGACGTACGCGATGGCTTGAAACCTGTGCACCGGCGGGTGCTGTTCGCCATGCACGAACTCTCCAATGACTGGAACCGTCCGTACAAAAAATCCGCACGTATCGTCGGTGATGTGATCGGCAAATATCATCCTCATGGCGATACCGCCGTGTATGACACGATCGTGCGCATGGCGCAGAACTTTTCCTTGCGTTATATGCTAGTGGACGGCCAGGGCAACTTCGGTTCGGTGGATGGCGATAACGCGGCGGCCATGCGTTATACCGAAATCCGCATGTCGCGCATCGCCCACGAGCTGTTGGCGGATCTCGACAAGGAAACAGTGGATTTCGGCCCGAATTACGACGGCTCGGAAAAAGAGCCTCTGATTCTACCGGCGAAAATCCCCAACCTGCTCATTAACGGCTCTTCCGGCATCGCGGTGGGCATGGCCACCAACATTCCGCCGCATAATCTGAACGAAGTGGTGGAAGCCTGTCTCGCCCTGCTGAACAATCCTGAAACCAGCATCGAAGAACTGATCGGGATCATTCCAGCGCCTGATTTTCCGACCGCCGGCATCATCTACGGCGTTGCCGGCGTAAGAGAGGGATACCACACCGGACGTGGCCGGGTCGTCATGCGCGCACGCACGCATTTCGAGGATATGGAAACAGGCAGCCGCCAGAGCATCATCATTGACGAGTTGCCGTATCAGGTGAACAAGGCTAATTTGCTGATCCGTATCGGCGAGCTGGTACGCGACAAGAAAATCGAAGGTATTTCCGATCTGCGCGACGAATCGGATAAATCCGGCATGCGCGTGGTAATCGAACTCCGCCGCGGAGAAGTGCCCGAAGTAGTGCTGAATAACCTGTACAAAGAAACACAGATGCAGGACACCTTCGGTATGAACATGGTGGCCTTGCTGGACGGGCAGCCTAGACTGTTGAATTTGAAGCAGATGCTGGATGCGTTCTTGCGCCATCGCCGTGAGGTGGTGACAAGACGCACGGTGTTTGAATTGAAGAAGGCGCGTGAACGGGGCCATTTGCTGGAAGGCTTGGCGGTGGCACTCTCCAACGTGGATGAGGTGATCGCTCTGATCAAGGCTGCGCCTACTCCCGCAGTAGCGAAAGAAGCACTGATGTCGAAGGTGTGGCGTTCCGGGTTGGTGGAGGAAATGCTTGCCCGTGCTTCGGTTGACACGAAAGCATTCCGTCCTGATGGCCTGGCACCTGAATTCGGCTTATCCAGGGATGGGTATCGCCTCTCCGACGCTCAAGCGCAAGCAATACTGGAATTGCGCCTGCAACGGCTGACGGGATTGGAGCAGGACAAGATCGTCAATGAGTATAAGGAGGTAATGGACAAGATTGCCGATTTCCTCGACATGCTCTCCAAGCCCGAACGTATCACAGCCATCATCACCGACGAGCTTGTTGCCATGAAGCAACAGTTTGGTGACAAGCGCCGCAGTGAAATCGTCATCAATACTCAGGATTTGAGTATGGAAGACCTGATCGCATCGGCGGATGTGGTCGTGACGCTGTCGCATAGCGGCTACATCAAGTCGCAGCCACTCGATGATTACCGCGCGCAAAAACGCGGGGGACGTGGAAAGCAGGCGACCGGCACCAAAGAAGACGACTTCATCGACAATCTGTTCATTGCCAACACTCACGATTATATCCTGTGCTTCTCCAGCCGCGGACGGGTGTACTGGATCAAGGTTTACGCGGTGCCGCAGGGCGGACGCGCCTCGCGTGGCAAACCCATCGTCAATCTGGTGCAACTGGAGGAAGGTGAAAAAATCAATGCCATTCTTCCGGTAAAAGAATTTGATGAGAACCGCTATATATTCATGGCAACTTCCTTCGGCACCGTGAAGAAAACGCCGCTATCGGAATTTTCCCGTCCTCGCGCCAGCGGCATCATCGCGGTCGGCCTGGATGAGGACGATTATCTGATCGGTGTTGCGCTGACTGAAGGCAAGCATGATGTAATGCTGTTTTCCGACGGTGGGAAAGCGGTGCGTTTCGATGAGAATGATGTGCGCGCGATGGGACGCGGCGCGCGTGGCGTGCGCGGGATGAAACTGGGCAAGGGACAGAAAGTTATCTCCCTGCTGGTAGCCGAGAGTGAAGAGCTGGCAGTCTTGACCGCCACAGAAAATGGTTACGGCAAACGTACGCCGATAAGCGAATATACCCGCCACGGCCGTGGTAGCCAGGGCATGATTGCGATCAAGACCAGCCAACGTAATGGCAAGGTTGTGGCGGCAAGACTGGTCAGGCAGGATGACGAAATTATGCTGATCACTACGGGCGGCGTGCTGATCCGCACACGCGTCAAGGAAGTTCGCGAAATGAGCCGCGCCACCCAGGGTGTAACACTGATTAACCTTGATGACGGGGAGAAACTGGCCGGACTGGAGCGCGTGGTTGAAACCGACGAGGATAATGGAGCACTCCTGTAAATCCGGATGAGCGAGCCAACTTGGAGCCGGATTTAGCGAGATAAGCTTAAAATTGAGACGTTTGAGAAGTGTAGAGATAGAGAAAGGGACTCATGGAACATATATTTAACTTCAGCGCGGGCCCCGCGGTATTGCCGACGGAAGTTCTGCAACAGGCGCGCGACGAAATGCTCGACTGGCATGGCAGCGGCATGTCGGTAATGGAAATGAGCCATCGCGGCAAGGAATTCATGTCCATTGCCGCGAAGGTTGAAGCTGATTTACGAGAATTGATTGGCATCCCCGGCAACTACAAGATTCTTTTTCTATCCGGTGGTGCCTCTAGTCAGTTTGCCATGGTGCCAATGAATCTGCTGCGCGGCAAGAAAAGCGCCGGCTACGTCAATACCGGCGAGTGGTCCAAAAAAGCCATCAAGGAGGCGAAGAAATACTGCACTGTTAATATCGTCGCCTCATCCGAGGATGCGAATTTCACGTACGTGCCACTGCGGGACACGTGGAATATTGACCCGGACGCCGCCTATCTGCATTACACGCCCAATGAGACGATTGGCGGAGTGGAGTTCAACTGGATTCCGGACTTGACGCACCTGAACGCTGATGTGCCGCTGGTAGCGGATATTTCCTCCACTTTCATGTCACGCCCGCTGGATATAACCCGGTTCGGGTTGATTTATGCCGGAGCGCAGAAGAATTTCGGCCCTGCGGGATTGACTGTCGTCATCGTGCGCGATGACTTGCTGGGTACAACCGTGGCCGGCACTCCGACCATGTTTGACTACAAAATCCACGCTGATAACGATTCCATGTATAACACCCCGCCCACCTACCCCATGTATATCGCCGGGCTGGTGCTGGAGTGGTTGAAAAAAAAGGGTGGATTGGCAGCGATGGAGAAGATCAACATCGCCAAGGCCAAGCTGTTGTATGACATGCTCGATACTACCGATTTCTATCACTGCCCCGTAGCCAAATCCGATCGCTCGCGCATGAACGTACCTTTCACGTTGAAAGATGCCGCACTGGATGAGGCGTTTCTGAAACAGGCCAAGTCACGGGGTCTGATCCAATTGAAGGGGCATCGCTCGGTAGGAGGAATGCGCGCTTCGATATACAACGCCATGCCGCTCGAAGGGGTGGCGGTTCTGGTGGAATTCATGAAAGAATTTGCGAGCAGTCATGCCTGAGCGCGCACATAAGGTTTTCCAGGTACTGACGCTCAACCAGATCTCGCCGCTGGGCCTGAAGCATTTTGCCGCCAGTCATTATGTGGTTGGCCACGATGTAACCAAGCCGGATGCGATTCTGGTGCGTTCGCACAACATGCTGCAAATGGATATTCCATCCAGCGTAAAAGCAATAGGCCGGGCGGGCGCGGGCACGAATAACGTTCCTGTAAAAGCCATGAATCTGCGTGGCGTGCCGGTGTTCAATGCACCCGGCGCAAACGCCAATGCCGTGAAGGAGCTGGTACTGGCCGGTCTGCTGATTGCGTCGCGTAATCTGATTCCGGCGATTCACTTCACCGAGAGTTTGCAGGGCGACAACGCTACGCTGCACAAGCTGGCGGAGGATAGCAAAAAGCAATTCGCCGGAATCGAGTTGCCGGGGCGCACGCTGGGCATCATTGGCTTGGGCGCGATAGGACGACTGGTGGCCGATGCAGCCCTTCGGCTTGGCATGAAAGTGATGGGTTACGATCCGGATATAACCGTGGATGCCGCCTGGAACCTGTCTTCAGAAGTCAAGCGTGCTCAAAGCATCGAAGACCTTCTGCGCCACAGCGATTTCATAACCTTGCATGTGCCTTTGCTGGATGCGACACGCGGCCTGATTAATCAGGAAGTTGTGCAAAACATGAAGAAGGGCGCAATTCTGCTCAATTTCTCCCGCGACGGAATAATCGACGAGAACGCGGTGCTCATGGGAATCGAGTCCGGCAAAATAAAATATTATGTTTGCGACTTTCCCAGCGAGAGATTTCAGCGTCATCCGGCCGTCATTACGCTGCCGCATCTGGGAGCTTCCACAGTGGAAGCGGAAGAGAATTGTGCGGTGATGGTGGTGAATCAGATGATAGATTATCTGGAAAACGGCAACATCGCCAACGCGGTCAATTTTCCCAATATGACGATGGAGCGCGAATCTCCCTACCGGCTGGCCGTGGCCAATTCCAACGTACCTAATATGGTGGGGCAGATCTCCACCAGCATGGCCCAGGCCGGTCTTAATATTCACAACATGGGCAATAAATCGCGCGGCGAGATGGCCTACACCCTGGTTGATGTGGATAGCCCGGTACCGCAAAAAACAATAGACGAGATTGCGGCAATCCACGGTGTGTTAATGGTGCGCTATTTACCAGTATTGGCTGAATAGCAGAAATAGATTGATGACCGGCCAACTCAAACAGCTGCGCGACAAGATCGATGCGATTGACAGCGAGCTGCTCAAATTGATGAGCGCGCGCGCTGGCCTTGCTCGCGAGATAGGGCAGATCAAGAATGGCATGGCATACCGCCCCGAGCGCGAAGCCCAGGTGCTGACACGGCTGTGCGCATTGAATCCCGGACCGCTGGCGAACGAACATATTGTGCGATTGTTCACCGAAATCATGTCGCTATGCCGATCCCTTGAAGAACCTATGACCATTGCATACCTTGGTCCGCAAGGGACTTTTTCGGAAGAAGCGGCGTTGAAACGCTTCGGCAGTGTGGTGACGACCCTGGCATGCAACTCGATAGATGACGTATTCCGCAAAGTGGAATCGGGCCAGGCCGGTTATGGAGTTGTACCGGTGGAGAATTCCACCGAAGGCGCGGTCGGCAGATCGCTGGACCTGTTGCTGCAAACCCCCCTAAAGGTATGCGGTGAAATAGCGTTGCCAATACATCAGCTTCTGCTTGCACACCATGCCGATCTCGCGCTCATCGAACGGATTTATTCTCATCCCCAGTCATTCTCTCAGTGTCATGAGTGGCTTAATGCAAACTTACCCCATTTATCGGG
>JBKJYB010000173.1:0-4307 GCA_046716045.1 Nitrosospira sp. | reverse complement strand
GCTCTGGACCCCGCCAAAGTAAATCCACTGGGTGGGGCGATAGCGTTGGGTCACCCACTGGGTGCCACCGGCGCGATCCGCACTGCCACCTTGCTGCATGGGTTGCGCAGGCGCAAACTGAAATATGGCATGGTCACCATGTGTATTGGAACGGGCATGGGCGCTGCCGGAATTTTCGAGGCATTTTAGCCCGGACGTTTCGTAAATTATTGATCCTGCAATAAATTGTTGAACTTACGCCGCATACTTTACAGGAGCATGTTCAAAGTGGCTTTTGACACGCGCGGGTGATTTATGTAGCTTGCGTATGTGACTGGTAGTCGTCTTGAGTAGTTGCCCCTTTGTTCGCGCAGGTGCCAAGGTTGTCACTGCCTGTTTGAGATAGGCATTCAGCATTTCATCAGGATTCAACTCAGGGCTGTAACATGGCAGATAAAGCACTTCAATCTCGTCCTGATGTTTCGCTAACTACTTTAGCGCGTTCAGCAATCACCGGATAACTGTTATCGAGCCATGCCTTCACCTCGACTGGGCGTTGCTCGTAAGCATTCTTTATCAGCTTTTGGGGTGTAAATCCCCAGCGCGCCAAATTCGTTCCAACAGTCCGGACAGGTAGCTTTATCTTGAACCGTTGCCCTATCATTTCCATCACCGCCGTGCGACTCCACAGGGCGTAAGGCATCTTAATCTGGTCAGGAGTCTTGTCGCGAATAAGTTTCTGAACTTTGCTCTCCTGTTCAGCTTTAACTGACCATAAATAACACTATTACCAGATTGGAAATCAGAATACGCTACGCCTTATTTTATTAGGCGAGAGTGATATCGTTTCGCCTTTCTTCGGTTCCACCACATGACATAGCCGGTGGTAAATAGAATGAGCGGTGACAAACCGATGATCATCTGTAAGAGACGGGTAGGTGTCCCGCCTATTACACCGATATGTATCGGGTAAAGTGTGTTAACAATGCGCGTGCCCAGAGAGGCCGTCAACGCGTTTTCTACCTGTAATACCTTTCCAGAATATTGATCGAAATAGACGAAACTTCTACCATTTGGATGAAATTCTTGGACGAATTTTTTTCGCACCACCAAGGGTGCCCCCGGTTTCTGGGGAAGAGTAATCCAGGTGGTGGAAGCGGGCAGCATATAGTCGGCTTGATGCAACATCATGTCGAGTGCAGGCCTCGGCATCCGTGCTTGACGAGGGTCGGAAAGCGGTGGGGCAGCCCGCGGTGGGCTTTGAGTGATTGCATTGATCAAGCTGACAACCGTTTTATTAAATACTAAAGATGTGCCTGTAAAAGCAGTAAGCAGAATAAAAAGAACGGTATAGATACCCGAGGCACGATGTATATCAAAATTCATTCTTTTCCATTGTGCTGCCCACTGGATTTTAAACCCCGGGGAAAACTTTCCGTTTCGCGGCCACCATAAAATGAGGCCGGTTATGCTCATGCCAATCAGTAGCAATGCACTTACACCAAGGACAATTTCGCCACGCTCGCCACTTAAAAGTTCGGTGTGCAGAAGCGCAATCCATCCGGTAAATGTATCTTCCTGTCGGTGTTCACCCAAGATCTTGCCGTTATAAGGATCAACATAAACGAACAAATCATGCGCATTGTTCATCTTAACTAAATAGATTTGCTCTGGAGTGCGCGGCATACGGATGAAAAACGGTTTGTCTTCCGGATGGGCGTGCTGCACTGTTTCCAGCACCGTCTGTAAAGAAACACGCTCGTCACGCGGTACTGTGTTCATCAATTCGGGATAAACCAGCGCCTCGATCTCTTCGCGAAATACCAACACGCTACCGGTCAGTCCGCTTAATATCAGCAGCAATCCGATAGCCAAACCGGTATATAGATGTAATTGGAAAACAATTTTTCTAGCGGTCACAGCTTATATCTCCGGCAGTTTTGTTCCGCTTGCTGATGGGCTGCCTGCCCCATTAACATTTTCAATCAAACGGGCCGATTTACGTAATCAATACGGCCCGAAAGTCTATGTCTCGGTCCCTTTATATAATCATCTTTCAAAATTGCATCCGGGCTGTGACCTTCAGCATGCGCGGTGCGCCTACACCCAGCAGGCCATTGCCAGCTGTACTCCAATAGTTTCTATCGGCTGCATTGTCGAGCACAGCCTGAAATGTAGTTCGTTGACCGGCAATAACTGTGTTATGACGGATGCCCAATGACACAGTCGTATAGCCGTCTACGAAAGCCTGATTTTCATTATTGACCGGACGCTTGCCCACGTAATACAAGCCACCACTAAGTGCCAGGCCCGGAACACTCTGCAGATGATATTCAGAAAACAGACTTGCAGTTTGTTCCGGAGTATTGTCAGGGGTCTTGCCGAATGTCCCTGCATTAGCTGCGTTCAATTGTTTGGCATCCAGAAACAGGGCCGATGCGATGAGCGATAGTTGTTTGGTCACTTCACCTGAGGCCGCCAGCTCTACCCCTTTATATTGCGCCAATCCGTTGAGGACAAAACGGTTGGACGAGTCTACCGTGGTCGACGAACGGGTGATATCGAAATAGGCGGCTTGCAGCAGGATACCTTTTGCAATCTCTGCCTTCATCCCTATTTCCTTTTGCTTGGATAAGGCTGGGGCCAATAATTCGCCGGCATTTGCCCGGTTTGCGGGTGCCTGACCGCTTTCTTCGCGTCCCTCAAGGTAGCTGGTATAAATGGACAAATTTTTGACCGGCTTGTACATAAGCGAAAGTTGCGGATTAAGCCCATCCGCTTCATAGCGTGTAGTAGTGGTAACGCTCTCATAGTTGCTCGCTCGCACACCCAGCGTAGCTTGCCATTTTTCACCAATCAATACCCTGTCAGTAAGATACAAACCATTATCTTTAATCGTTGACGGTATGGAAGTGAACGCCGAGGTGGGGAATTGCTGCGCGATGGCAACCGGTGTGTATAGGTTCTGCGCGACATCCCGGCTGGGCTGGGTGCGTGGATCTGCGCTACGTTCATTGGCGGTATAGCCAAACGTCAACTCGTGCGTGATCAACTGGCCCGGCAAGCGTCCATACACTTCGGCACGGTAGTTATTGTTTTCCCACTCCTGGCCACGGGCAAAAAAGGTCCGTAAAGTGCCTTGTCCGGTGGTGAGGTTGAAATTCTGGAATTGGGAAAAGTTGCGGTCACGCTCCGTGCGCGCCTTGCCAGCTTCAAACAACAGCCCCCAGTTTTCGCTCAGCACATAGTCAGTGCGAAACAGCAGATTGGTGGCCTTGGCGTCGTACTTTTGCCATTCGCCGGCCAGGTTGAGGCGGGCATCCGGTACCCTGGGCAAGGTGATTATACCGTTGACTGCCGCAGGCACTACGATCGCTGCTTGCTCGGAGACGTTCTTGCGGTAATGTTCCAAATCGAGCTTGAAGGAAAGATTGTCGGTAACCCGCCAGTCGAATGCACCTGAAGCCAGCATGCGGTTACCGGAAAAGTTGTCAATGCCGATATCTTCGCGTCCTTTGACCAAGTTGACGCGTGCGCCGAATTGTTGCTGGCTACCGTAGCGTCGGCCCAGGTCGACGTGAACATTCGCACCGCCGTACTGGTTTGCCATCAGGCCAATATTTGATACAGGGTTATTACCTGCCCGCTTGGTTACCATATTAACAATCCCGGATGGCGGTACGAAACCGTAATATAGTGAAGACGCCCCCTTGAGAACCTCGACACGCTCCTTGTTTTCCAGCGGGATGTCGATCAAGTTGATTATCGGCAGTGAACCGTTCAGGCGGTAGTTGCCGCGATTTTCGACCAGGATGCCACGAATGGAGATGTTGTCATAAGTCGAACCGCTTAACTGCGAGCGTGTAACGCCGGCCGTATTGCGCAAGGCTCCAAACAGGGTGGTGGCAGCCTGTGCGTCGAGAACTTCGCGCGTGATTACGTTGCTGGTCTGCGGTACATCAAGCGGTGCCATATCCCGGAACGCACCAACCTGAACAACATCGGACTTGAAGCTTCCTGTGCGCTCGGCTGTCACGTTTACGGCGGGGAGTTCCTTGGCCGGTTCGGCCTGGCCCGAAGTCTGGGCGTTCGCCTGGGAAACCGAAAACGCCAGCGAAAGCGCACTTGCTAGTGTAGATAAACGAAGCTGCATGGGTATATCTCCTATATTTTTAAGTAGAAACGATGGGAAACTGGGGGCGTGCAAAAGACAACCTCGCCGTACTGGGTCAAAATGCCCCTGTCTCGCGGTTGCCATGAGGAGGCTGGTTTTGATTTGAGGTAGGGGTTGCATTGCAACAGCAACAGCGAAATGTTGCAGGTTGGTA
>JBKJYB010000172.1:0-3932 GCA_046716045.1 Nitrosospira sp. | reverse complement strand
GCACTCGCCCTCAAGGGCGGGAAAATACGGTATGATTTGAAAGATTGCCGCGAACAGAGAAAAGCGTAGCCACTTCGATGCCGAATTCATGCATCAGATGTCAGCGCGCTTCATTTCAAAAATAGTTTTGCAAGAAGCTCATTTTTAATGAAATCCTTGCATACAAGAAAATTTGGCCTATAAATAATTGAATACATTTTAACCGAGCAAGGTGAACCATTGTGGGAATAGAGGATCTTTTCAAAAGCAATATTGCGACAGGATTGGCGGCGGGAGTGGGCGCGACGTTGCTGGCACCGGTGGTGCTTCCCATTCTTGCGAACATCGCCAAACCGCTCACCAAGGCGGCCATCAAGACCGGCATTATCTTTTATGAGAAAGGGCTCGAATCGTTTGCGGAATTGAGCGAGGTGATGGACGACCTGATGGCGGAGGCCAAGGCAGAACTGGAGGCTGAGGCCGCCGCGGCAGCGGCGGAGGCTGCCCAGGGCGGCCAGGCTGGTACTGCCGTCCAAGGCCCGGCCACGGCACCCCTCGCCCAGCCCACCAAGGCCAGTGATGCCGACCAAGGTCCGCCTGCGGCTCCGGCTCCCTAATGATCCCGCTTGCACGGGTGGTACATGCCCTGCCCGGTAGGAAGCGTATCAAGATTGAAGAAAAGCGCGGAGACGAGATGTACTTCGCCATGGTGAAAAAAGAATTGGCCGGCTCGCCGGGCGTTCTAGCGGTGGAGGTGAACTCCCTTACGGCCAGCGTGCTGGTTCACCACACCGCAAATGACATGGGTGTTCTGCATCATGCTGCGGAGCAGGGCCTGTTCCGTCTCGCCAAGGGAGACTTGGGCGCACCCACCGCGGACGCGTTGGGTGCTGCAAACCTGGAAGCTGTCGACCGGGGTCTGCGGGTAGTTTCCAGCGTCGGCCGGAACCTGCGGCCGCTGATGTTCCTAGGCTTGGCTGGCTTGGGCATAGCCCAAGCGATAGAGGGCAATATTGCAGTCCCGGCATTAACGGCATTCTGGTATGCGCTCAATACCTTGCCTCGCACCAATGATAGTCAGCATATGGAGCGCAGTTTCCTGGATCCACCCGCAAGGTTGTAAAACTCGGGAATGATAAAGCGTGATCGAATTTTTCCAGCAAGCCCGTGAAATGGTAAGACCTGCTGGATCAGGCGGGTATGCAAGGCCCACTGGTCTGGTTTAACAGAGGCATGGCCATGATTGAACACAAAACCAGCAGAGGGAAAACGCGCAGGCCAACCATCGAAGCGGCGGGGGCCAAAATCAAGGCACCGCACCTAAGCGGCAAATCCGCCGCAAGAAGCACAAACGTAATGACAGCAAAACCGCGACTACAACCAAGAGGAATTGAGATGACAACATCGAAAACAGAAAAGCACCCCAGTGGAGGCAAGCACCCGAGTGGTGAAAAGCACCCCAGCGGAGAAAAGCACATCAGCGCGACGACCGCATCTGACACCACTGCCGCCCCAGCCATGGGAACTCCAGGCATTACCGTAAAAACGGGCATCGCCGCCAGCCTAAGAGGCATCGACGAAATCGAATCTGAAATCGTCAGCCTGGTGCGCAATACCGTGTCCAATTCGCTGAGAACTACTGGTGCGGTCGGTACGGATGCGATCAACGTAACCAAGGATGTGGTCAAAGGCGCCATCTCCGCGACCGAGGAAGTCGGGACTGGACTGGTGCTCGCCACCAAAAGCGTCGCCAAGGGCGTGGTAATGGGTGTGTCCGATGTAGGCGGCGACGTCATCTCGGCGGCTATGGAGATTGCAAGGGCCGCCGTGAAAGGTACTGCTGCCATAGGCGGCGACATCGCGCTGGTGGCTAAACGAACCGTGGACGGCGTCATCGAGGCAGCCACCGAAACGGGTGGTGACGTCCTGGAAACCGCCAAGGCAGCGGCAAGCGGGGCGCTGGAGGCGGCGGGCGACATCGGCACCACCGCGGTCAGTAGCGTGCGCGACATCCTCCATGGCGCCGTTGTCGGCGTTAAAGAGGTGGCAAGTGCCGCATTGCCCAAGGGGTCCCACCCGGGTAGCAACGAGCCACAGGCATAACCGCGCGCCGAGGCAAGGGTGCTGGGGGCTCTGTGTGCTCTCAGCGTCTTCGCCGCAATGCCCGAGGTTGGCTCAGTGTTGCGCAGTGGACACGGCTGAGTAAACGGTTGGTGGCAGATCTGCCGGACTGCACTCACAATTCAATAAAAACCAGTCAACGCCACCACGCTGATGCCGACGCAAGACCATAACCATAACATGAATCCTATCAACCACTCGCGCGAGAGCGGCAGCCCGCCACTTGGTCAGGCGCGTACCCACCGGCCGGTCGGTCGAGACTGTTGCCTCGGTTCTGGCACGGCCGCCGGGCAATATTTTTGACTACGCCGACACCATCTACATCGTTGATGCTGCAGGTACGCTGCTAGGCACGATCCCCATGCCGCGGTTGCTAGCGGCCGCACCCCCACCATCGCTTGTGGAATATTGCGCGAAAACCCTACCCGACCGTGCCTCCCGGGATAGACCAGGAAACAGTCGCATCGCTCGCCATTGTCAACGGTCTGGCTGCGGTCCCAGTGGTGGACGAACAGCAGCGCCTGCTCGGCGTGGTGCCGCCGCAAGCCCTGCTGGAGGTACTGCGCCACGAGCATGTGAAAGATCTGCACCGCTTTGCCGGCATTCGCCATTACGACCTGCAGGCGCGCGCGGCCATAGAGTCTCCCCCCATACGGCGTGCGCGGGATAGATTGCCGTGGCTACTGGTGGGGCTGACGGGGAGCATGCTCGCTTACTTACGTGATGAGCCGGTTCGAGCATGCGTTGCAGCCCCAGGTGGCAATTGCGTTCTTTGTTCCAGGCATCGTTTACTTGGCTGCACTACTGTCCGGTTAAAAATCGAATAGATTCAGTAAAATCTGTGGGGACGCCGGAAGATTGAGTCGTTTTCTGGCAATGATACCAGCAGATAGACACATACGGCGATCCAGATTTGCGACTTGACGGCATTGATCGAATTGCCGAAGAAATGCTTGATGGAAAGGTTCTGCTTGATCCACTTGAAGAATAGTTCGATCTGCCAGCGATTCTTGTAGATTTCGGCAATGGTCAATGCCGGCAGATCGAAGCGATTGGTGAGGAACACCAGATGCCGCCCGGTTTCCGGATCGCGGAAGGAAACCCGGCGCAAGCGTTCGGGATAAGCGTTCCTGGATTTTGGCGTAACCAGCAGGATGGTCTGGCCGCAGCGCAAGCCGGTGGATTTGTCCACCTCGCGGGAAGCAATCCAGGTATGGCGCAGATTGTCCTTGGCGCGAATGACGAACGTAACGTGGCGTTGGTGCAGGGCATACAGCCTGGCAAAGTGCAGGTAGCCCCGGTCGACGACAACGATGGCTCCAGCAGGCAGGGGCACCGCCTCGAGGAGGTTGACATCGTGGATTTTGCCTGTGGTGATGGACAAGAAAACGGGGATTGCCCCGCGCAAGTCGATGATCGTATGCGCCTTGACCGCAGCCTTGGTCGAGCGAAAGTCGGCCCAGGGGAACAGCGTCAGGCACAAGTCGATGGTGGTCGAGTCCATGGCATAGAGCGGTTCTTTCAAACCCAGGCCAATGTCCTCGTCCCGATAGAGTTCGAGCGCCATGGTAATCAGCCGGTGCCCAAGCGCCTCGAACAGGCGCCAGTCGCGCCGTTCGTTGGCATCGGCCAAGGTGGAGCGTGACACCTTGCTGTGGATACCGATGTGGTAGAGCCTGGCTTTCTGAGAGTTGAGGCAAGCAACCAAATCGCGTAGCCCATCGCGCCGGGTCAACTGTGCGTAGGCCATGCAGATGAACTGGCTCCAGGCAGAGAAGTGTTTGATCCCATGGTTGGCCGCAAAACGATCGACCAGATGCTCGAAGTGACTG